>NZ_JBQEQA010000018.1:0-129042 GCF_052045815.1 Pseudomonas sp. 22085 | reverse complement strand
GAGATTCTATGTTGCAGGGGAACCCTGCAACCTTAAATTGGGTTGGTATTCGCTCTGATTTTTCATGAGGGCGAATGCCACCCGGCAAAGCTTACGGGCGAGGATGACCAAAGCCTGAGTTCTGGCTAGACCTCTTGCCAGATAGGATTCATAGAACGGTTTCCAAACAGGGGACCGACAAGCTGCCATAGCTGCATTGTGTGCAAGACGCCGTAATTCTCCGTCACCTTTTTTGCTCAAGTGGCGAGGACTGTGTTTCTTGCCTGAGTCCTTTGCCTTCAAATCCATTCCCAGAAAGGCGATGAACGCATCGGCGCTGGCGAACTCACCTCGCATATACGTAGTTGCCAAGCCCGTTGCCGTGAGTTCACCAATCCCTTCAATCGCTTTGCAGCGTCTGATGTTTTCGCTAATGCCGGCCTCTTGGCTGACTTTGCGGAGTAATTCCTGAATGGCTTGATCAAGCTGTTTGAAATGCTCCAACCCACGGGCCAAAAGATCTTCAAGGAGAGGTTCGTTTGACCAGCTCAGCATGATACTGACTCGGGCCTTCATCAGCTGCGCACGCTTGTTAAGCAGACTTTTCAACACCGTGTAGTGCCGTGGTGGTGGGCTCCAGACCCGCAGCCGGTGCTGTTCACTGGTTAGATAACGCGCCAGAAGACGTGCATCACAAGGGTCGGTTTTTGCACGCTGACCGATGCTTTCGCGGTAATGGCTCACCCGGTAAGGGTCCACGACGTAAACCCGATGCCCCATACCATGGGCCAGTTCGGCCGTGTCCAGGTGGTAGAGATTAGTGGCTTCCAGAGCGATCGAGCTTTGTGCGGGCAAGGTCTTCAGCCAACGACCTACAGACGTGCGGTCATTGTTGATGACCTGGGTAATTTCCAGATCTTCGCGATAAACAACGATTTCGGCCTTGGCCACATCGACACCAATCACCGTTGGCGAGGTAAGGATTGTCATGACGAATCCTCGGAGCTAGGGTTTAAGAGCTTGTCGGGGTCTACCGTAGCGCTGGCTTGCCTCTATCGTCGGTTTTACCGATGAATTCCTTATCGGCGCTTTAGGTAGAAAGGGCGGGACGAGAAGTCTCCCACGGTCCGTACTGGCTAGAGTCGGAATCGAGCTTTTAGTCCCGCCCACCCCTTCAAGTCTAAACATACAAGCGAGCTTGCTCGCGAAAGCGATGTGTCAGTCGCCATCTTTTCTGTCTGACACGGCCTCTTCGCGAGCAAGCTCGCTCCCACAGTGGATAGAGGTGTGGTTCAGAGGAGCTTGTGTTCCATCGCGTACTTCACCAGCTCGGCGAGCGAAGTGATGTTGAGCTTCTGCATCAGCCGCGCCTTGTGGGTGCTGATGGTCTTGCTGCTCAGGGCCAATTGCTGGGCGATGTCGTTGACGTTGGCGCCTTGCGCCAGCCGTTCGAACACCGAGAACTCGCGCTCCGACAGCAACGAGTGCAGCGGCCGCGCATCGGTCAGGCCGACTTCGAACACCATTCGGTCGGCCAGCTCCGGGTCGATGTAGCGCCCGCCTGCCGCTACTTTGCGAATGGCCGTCAGCAGCAGCGCCGGATCGCTGTCCTTGGTCGCATAACCGGCGGCGCCGACCTTCAGCGCCCGGGCGGCCATCTGTGCTTCGTCATGCATCGACAGCACGAGAATCGCCGGCGGATGGTTCAGCGCGCGGATCCGCGGAATCGCTTCGAGCCCGTTGACACCGGGCATCGAGATATCCAGCAACACCACTTCGCAGGGCACGTTGCGCAGAGTTTCCAGCAATTGCTCGCCATTGCTCGCCTCCCCCACCACTTGCAGATCCTTGGCCAGGCCGATCAATTGCTTGATGCCTTCGCGAACGATGGTGTGGTCTTCGGCTACCAGTACACGGATCACTTACTTCTCCTCATCCAGTGGCACCCGCACGCTCAGCGTGGTGCCCTCGCCCGGTTCGCTGTCGAGTGACAACCGCCCGCCCATGATCAACACCCGCTCGCGCATGCCCACCAGCCCAAAGGATGTCGGCCTGCCCGCAGCGGCGATAAATCCTACGCCATCATCGCTGACCGTCAGACACAATTCGTCGCCTTCCTGCGCCAGCGTCAGTTCTACAGTATGCGCCTGGGCATGGCGCATGACGTTGGTCAGCGCCTCCTGAAGAATGCGGAACAGGCCGATGGCCTTGGCGTCGCTGAGCGGTGCAAGGTTGTCCGGCACCTGCACCAGACACGGAATCTGCGTGCGCGCCTCGAACCGCCGCGCCTGCCACTCGATGGCCGAGGCGATCCCGGCATCGAGAATCGGCGGGCGCAACGCCGTCGCGACATCGCGCACCAACTGGAACAATTGGGCGATCAGGCGCTTCATGCTGTTCAGCCGCTCGTTCAGGCCAGGGTCGAGTTGCGCGTAGGCCAGTTCGCACATCGACGTCTCCAGTTTCAGCACCGTCAGCATCTGTCCCAGCTCATCGTGAACCTCGCGGGCGATGCGCGCCTTTTCCTCTTCCCGCACGCTTTCAAGATGCGCCGACAATTCGCGCAATTGTTCACGGGAGGCTGCCAGCTCCAGTTCGATGCGTTTGCTTTCAGTGATGTCCCAGACAATGCCGTCCCAGACATAGGAGCCGCCCTCCAGTTGACGGGTGATCGCCTTGATCTCGGCCCAGCGCTGCTCGCCCTGGCGCGTAACAATCCGGCCCTGCCACGACCAATCGCTGTCGGTGTCCAGTGCCTGATCCTGGGTCTGGTGATAGCCGGCCCGGTCATCCGGATGCACCAGACTGCGCAGGCCCATGTCGCGGTGGGCGATGGCGGCCGGCGCGTAGCCGACCAGACTTTCGCTGCCCTCGCTGATGTAGGCAAAGTCGATTTGCCCGGTCACCGGTGCGCGCTCGAGACGGAACACCAACCCCGGCACATTGGCCGCGATGCCTTGCAGCCGCGCCTCGCTTTCCTGCAACGCAGCCAGGGCACGACGGCGTTCGGTGACATCGGTGAGGTAAACCACCAGGTACTCGCCATCGCGAAACCGCAGGAAGCTCAGCGACACGTCGGCCGGCAGCACACTGCCATCGGCGCGCACACAGTTGGTTTCAAAACTCAGCGGACCTTCTTCGCTGGCCCGCGCGCGTTTCCACAGATTGAGCCAGCGATCCATGTGCAGGCCCGGTTCGAAGTCGATCAACGGCCGGTCAATGATGGCGCCCTGTGGATAACCGAGCATGTTTTCTGCCGCACGGTTGGCGTAGCGCACATGGCTGTCCCAGTTGACCCAGAGAATGCCGACGGTGCTCTGATCGATGGAAAACTGGGTCAGGCGCAGGGCCTCTTCGCTGGCGGCGCGCAGGGCGATGTCTTCGCGGGCGTCGAACAAGCGTTGCTCAAGACTGCGTTGCTGGCGGCGTTGCCAGAACACGATGGCCACGCAACTGAGCAGCAGCACCGCGAACAAAAGACTCAGGTTCTGCCAGAAGCCCGGTGATTCGGAGAGCCGTGGATATTTGGGTTGCAGCCATTGCGCATGCAGGCGCTCCAGATCCTTGGCCGGGATTGCGCGCAGGGCGTTCTCGACGATTCCGGCCAGCTCCGGCCAGTCACGACGGGTGCCGATGCGCAGCAGTTGCGGCAAACCGATGTCACCGACCACCACCAGCCCGGCAAACTCCGGTTCCACCGACAGCCGACCGAGCTGCGCCTCATCGACCACCGCGTAGGACGCCTGCTGACTCAGCAACAGTTGCAGCGCCTGACGCTCCATCGGCACGCCTTGCAGATTCAGGTGGGGATAGTTGCTGCGCAGGTAATCGGCGGTGACGCCGGGCATGCGCACGGCGACTCGGGTCTGGCTGTCGAGTTTTTCCAGTTCCACGGTCGCGCTGCCCTTCTGGTCGCTGACCACCAGTTGCGGCACGCGCATGTACGGGTCGGAAAACTGCCACAGACGCAGGCCGCCCGGGGTTTGGGTCAGACCCGGTGCGATGTCGATTTCGCCGTCCCGGGCAGCGGCCTCGAGTTGGGCCAGATCCTGAAAGTTGCGCCAGTTCAGCTCGACATTCAGCGCCCTCGCCAACGCTTTCATCACTTCGACGTTGGCCCCCGACAGCCGCTGCAAGCGCCGGTCGTATTGCGCGTAGGGCGCCTGCAACACCAGGCCCACGCGCAATTCGTTGTGCTGTGCGAGCCACTGTTGTTCGCTCGCCGACAACCGCGCGAGGTGACTCGGTGGCGCAGGCGCCGCCCAGCCCATCAAGGGAAACGCCAGACAGCCGATAACCCACAGGCAGCAAAAACGCATCATTGAAGTCTCATACACTGACAAATTCTGACCAACCCATTAGGCTGCCGGGATAACTTCTGGCCTGGAATAACCGATGCCCCCTGTCTATCGCCTGGCAATGCCAGCATTGTGCCTGTCGCTGATCCTGCCTTGTGCGTTTTCCGTCGAAGCCGCGGATCCGGCATCTGCCCCCGCAGCAGAAAAAGCCGCCGAAGAAAAACCGGTCGAACGCCAGCCACTGCTTGAGCGTAGTCAGGAAGAAGCCGCGGCACTCGAACGCAAGGTTCCGGCCCAGGAACAACAGCAACTGCAAGCCGGCAGCGACACCTTCCTCGCCCTGTGGAAACCGGCCAACACCGCCGAACCCAAAGGCGCGGTAATCCTCATCCCCGGTGCCGGCGAAACCGCCGACTGGCCCCAGGCGATCGGCCCGTTGCGCCGCAAGTTGCCGGACGTCGAGTGGAGCAGCCTGAGTATCACCCTGCCCGATCTGCAAAGCGATGCCATTGCACCGCGCGTGGCCGAAACCCCCGCCGCACCAAAAGCCGCCGACCCGGGCAGCAAGGATTCGACCACCGCCGAGCCGATCGAACAAGCCGCCGGTGGCGAAGCCGATGTGGCCGACAAGGTCGTTGCTGAATCCACCGAGGAACAGTCCAAGGCCGATGCCGAGCGAATCTTCGCCCGCATCGACGCCGCGCTGGCCTACGCCGAACAACAGAGCGCGCGCAGTATCGTCGTCCTCGGCCATGGCACCGGCGCTTACTGGGCCGCTCGCTACATGAGCGAGAGACAGAGCTCGCAGGTCGAGAAGCTGATGCTGGTGGCCGCGCAGACCCCGGCCAAGGCCAAACCGGAACTGGTGGAACTGACACCGACCCTGAAACTGCCGACCGCGGATATTTTCTACATGGATAAACCGCTGGACCGCAACGCGGCACTGGAGCGCATGCAGGCGAGCAAGCGACTGAAGACATCCGCGTTCAGTCAGGTCGCACTCAAGGCCTTGCCGGACAACAAGGCCGAACAGGAGCAATTGTTCCGTCGAGTGCGTGGCTGGTTGAATCCGCAGAGCCCGGACTAATAGTCCGGACCGTCAAAACGCAGACAAAAAAATCGCAGCCCGACGCTGCGATTTTTTTATGCCTAACGAAAATCCCGCCGTTCGCGAATCAACGTGTAGGCATTGTGCAATTCGCGGGTCCTCTCGGTGGCCTCACGCACCTGCGCCGGCGTGGCACCCGTCCCGGCGACCTTGTCCGGGTGATGCCGGCTGAGCAGGCGTCGATAGGCACGTTTGATCTGCGCCGGTTCGCTGGTGGCTGAGACACCGAGCAGGCGCATCGCCTCCTGATAGCTCACCGCCGCGCTGACGATCGGACGCTTGTGCGGCTCGTAGTCCGCCGCCAGCGCCTGGATCTGATGGGTCGTCCAGCCCAGCCACTTGCCCCACTGCGCCAGCAATTCTCGCTCGCTGACGCCGGCCCGGCCATCGGCCCAGACCATTCGCCAGCAGGCGCGCAACACGCCTTCGGACGCGTGGGGTTGAGTGCTCAAGCGACGCAGATAACCGCGCAGATTGTCGTTGCCGGACTTGCCGCGATTGAACGCGGCAATCGCCCGGCGCTGTGCCGGTTCGCTCATTTCCAGCGAGCGCATCTCCTGCCGCGCCTGCTGGATGTGACCATCCGTGACCCGCCCGTCGCTCTTGGCCAGGCGCCCGAGCAACACGAACAACAATTCGTCGTTGCGCAGCATCGGCCGGCCGCCGAGTTTTTCCCGCAAATGCCCCCAGCTCTGCAAATGCAGGCGCCGATCCAGCGCCTGCCCCAACAAAGCCCCAAGCATGGCCCCCGGAATGCTGGCGATAGCAAAACCCGCTCCGGCTCCAATCAGAGTCCCTGGCCACAACATATCAGCGACTCGCTTCTATCAAGGCTTCGGCTTCGGCCAAACGCTCATGAGTACCGACATCAACCCAGTGACCTTTCAACCGCTCGCCGGTCACCTGCCCGTCCGCCATGGCTTTACGCAACAGCGGCGCCAGTTTGAAGGCACCGTCGGTGCAGCCGTCGAACAACTGCGGATGCAGTACGGCGATGCCGCTGTAGGTCAGGGTCGCCGCGTCGGCCTGGCCATCACGCACCTGGCCGTCGGTCAGAGTGAAATCCCCTGTCGGGTGATGGGCCGGGTTGTCCGCCAGCACCAGATGCGCCAGGCCGTTGATCGGCTGATGCAGGACGCTGAAGTCGTAATCGGTCCAGATGTCACCGTTGACCACCAGAAACGCGTCGTCGCCCAACAGCGGCAAGGCGCGGAAAATCCCGCCGCCGGTCTCCAGTGGCTCACCCTCCGGCGAGTACTGGATCGACACGCCGAACCGCGAACCATCGCCCAGATGATCTTCGATCTGCTGTCCGAGCCAGGCATGGTTGATCACGATCTCGGTGAAACCGCCGCCGGCCAGAGCGCGCAGGTGGTATTCAATCAGCGGCACGCCACCGGCTTGCACCAGCGGTTTGGGGGTGGTCAGGGTCAGCGGGCGCATGCGCTCGCCTTTGCCGGCCGCCAGAATCATTGCCTTCATGCCGTCACTCCACCACGCAGGCTGGCGAGCAGTGCCTGCAGATCCGCCAGCTCGGGACGGCGAGCGATGACCGCTTCTATATAAGAGAAGAAACGCGGCACATCACCGAGGTAACGCGGCTTGCCGTCGCGATGGCAGATGCGGGCGAAGATGCCGATGACTTTCAGATGACGCTGCACGCCCATCAGATCGCTGGCGCGCAGAAACTCTTCGAAGTCCGGCTGCACCGGGATGTTCAGTGCCGACGCCTGCTGCCAGTAGCTTTCCAGCCAGCCGCGCACACGCTGTTCAGGCCAGCTGAGGAAGGCGTCCTTGAACAGGCAGGTCACGTCGTAGGTCACCGGGCCGTACACAGCGTCCTGGAAATCCAGCACGCCGGGATTCGGCTCGCTGAGCATCAGGTTGCGCGGCATGTAGTCGCGGTGCACCAACACTTTCGGCTGGGCCAGGGCGCTGTCGATCAGCAGATCGCTGACCTTTTGCCACTGCTGCTGTTGGGTGGCATCGAACTCGACGCCCAGCTCGCGTTTCACGTACCACTCGGGGAACAGCTCCAGCTCGCGGCGTAACAACGCGACGTCATAGCTCGGCAGCGGTGCCACCATCGGCAGCTGCTGAAAAGCCAGCAGCGCTTGCAAGGCATCGCTGAATAACGCGTCGGCATTTTCGCTGTCGATCACGTCCAGATAGGTCTTGTTGCCCAGGTCATTGAGCAAAAGAAACCCGCGTTCGAGGTCCTCGGCATAAATTTTCGGCACGTTGATGCCGGATTTCGCCAGCAAAAAGGCGATATCCACGAACGGTTTGCAGTTTTCCTGAGGTGGCGGCGCGTCCATCACGACGAAACTGCGACCGGCGCCTTCCCAGCGGAAATACCGGCGAAAACTCGCGTCGCTGCTGGCCGCGGTCAACGTGGCCGGGGGTACGGCTCCCCAGCCCTGATCTGCAAAAAGGGTTGCCAACTGTTCATCGAGCCAAACTTTCAGGTGTTGCAAGCGTACATCTTGATCAGGCATTGCAAGGGTCTCCGACGGCGCTAGCCGTCAAGCGGGTCATGCTTTATTATCCAGCATCTTTTTCAGACCATCGAGAGGCGTGCGGCCCACACCGCGGGCAGATGGCACGCAGGAAGCCCGGACTAATAAGATGGCATTGAAATCCCCCGCGTTTCGTAAAAAATTTCCGTTGTTGGTAACCGGCAGTCTGCTGGCTATGCAACCTCTGGCCAGTTCATTCGTTGTTGCCGCCGAGCAGTATGACTGCGCCGCCTCGGCAACGGGTGGCTGGGCCTGCTCGCCGAAGACGCCGGCCGCTGCCTTGCCGCCGCGTCCCGTGCATGACGGCAGTGCCGTCAGCGCCGCTGGCGAAGTCCCGGCCGAGAGCGGCTCCACTGCGGAGTCCGGGCCCAAGCCGGTACTGGTTACCGAGTCCAAGGGCCGTGGCTTGAAATCCCGTAGCGAAGACTACAGTCACCTCGACTGGGTTCCGCGCGAGAAGCTCACCGCCGCCCAACTGGCCGAGACCGGTCCTTACTGCTCTGGTTCCTATATCGAACCGATTCGTCCTGGCATGAATGACAAGACGAATAAAAGTGACGCCCCGACCTTCATCGGTGCCAAGGCATCGCGTTATCAGCAGGATTCGCAGGTCGCGAGTCTCGCCGGTGACGTGGTCATGCGTCAGGGCAGCATGCAGGTCGAAGCCGACGAGGCCAACCTGTATCAGGCCGAAAGCCGTGGAGAACTGGCGGGCAACGTGCGCATTCGCGACAACGGCGCGCTGATCGTCGGCGACCACGCCGATGTGCAGCTGGACACTGGCGAAGCCAAGGTCGACAACGCCGAATACGTGATGCACAAGTCGCGCATCCGCGGTAACGCGCTGTACGCCAAGCGTGCCGAAAACGCGATCATCCGTCTGAAGGACGGCACGTACACCACGTGCGAACCGAACAGCAACGCCTGGCAGCTCAAGGGCAACAACATCACCCTGAACCCTGCCACCGGTTTCGGTACCGCGACCAACGTGACGCTGCGGGTCAAGGACATTCCGGTCCTGTACACGCCATACATCTACTTCCCGATCGACGATCGTCGTCAGTCGGGCTTCCTGCCGCCGACCATCGGCTCCGGCAGCGACACCGGCTTCATGCTGGTCACCCCGTACTACTTCAACCTGGCACCGAACTACGATGCCACGTTGTATCCGCGCTACATGAGCAAGCGCGGCATGCTGATGGAAGGCGAGTTCCGCTACCTGACCAAGTCGAGCGAAGGCCAGTTCGGCGCGGCGTACCTCAACGACGAGGACGACGAACGCAAGGGCCAGACCGACTACGACAAGACTCGCTACATGTACAACTGGCAACACAAGGGTGGTCTCGACTCCCGCGTGTTCACCCAGGTGGACTACACCAAGATCAGCGATCCTTATTACTTCCAGGATCTGCAGACCGACCAGATCGGCGTGAAAAGCGCCGACTACGTGAACCAGCAGGGCTCGGTCACCTATCGTGGCGACAGCTACACCGCCCGCTTGAACGCCCAGGCGTACCAGCTGGCGACCGTATCGAACATCACACCTTATGACCGTCTGCCGCAGATCACCTTCAATGGTCAGCTGCCGTATCACCCGCAAGGCCTGGACTTCGATTACGAGACCGAAATCGTACGTTTCGAACGCGATCTGAAAAATGGCAATTTCATCAACGAAGACGGCACATCCGAACTGCGTCTGGACAACAACGTAACCGGTCTGGCTCGCGCCAACGGTAACCGTTTGAACCTCAAACCAGGTGTCAGCCTGCCTCTGGACTGGACATATGGCTTCCTGAAGCCATCTCTGAAATATCAGTACACCCAGTACGACCTCGATCTGGACGGTACCGGCAAGAACCAGATCGCCCAACAGCAGGCCTTCGCCGCTGCAACGGGTACCGACTTCATCAACGGTAGTTACAGCCGTAACCAGAACCGCGGCGTCCCGATCTTCAGTGTCGACAGCGGCCTGTATTTCGACCGCGACACCTCCTGGTTCGGCAAGAACTATCGCCAGACCCTGGAACCACGCCTGTTCTACCTCTATGTACCTGAGGAAAACCAGGAAGACATTCCGGTGTTCGATACCGGTGAGTACACCTTCAACTACGCATCGCTTTTCCGTGACAACCGGTTCTCCGGCTCCGACCGTGTCGGCGATGAAAACAAGCTGTCGCTGGGTGTCACCAACCGCTGGATCGAGGAAGACGGTTTCGAGCGTCAACGCATCAGCATCGGCCAGGCTCTCTACTTCAAGGATCGCGAAGTCCAGTTGCCGGGCATTGATCCAAAGACCCGCGACGACGCGCATTCCAATGTTTCGCCTTACGCACTGGAATACGAATACCGCTGGAACCGCGACTGGCGCACCACTGCCGATTACAACTGGGATCCGGACAGCCGCAGCCCGCGTTCCGGCAGCGCGATGTTCCATTACCAGCCTGAAGACAACCCGAACAAGGTGGTCAACGTCGGTTATCGCTATCGCAACGACCAGGTTCGTTACGACCAGAACACCGGTAAATGGTCGGTGGGCGGTGGTGATTACGGCACCCCTGGCCAGCCTGGCTACGTGAAGGACTACTACAAGATCCAGCAGCATGACTTCTCGGTCATCTGGCCGATCGTTCCGCAGTGGAGCGCGATCAGCCGCTGGCAGTACGACTACAACCGCAATCGCACGCTGGAAGCCTTCGGTGGTTTCGAATATGACAACTGCTGCTGGAAACTGCGCCTGATCAACCGTTACTGGGTCAGCTATGACGAATTCAGTCAGAACGCCCCGGAAAACGAAAAAGGCGACCACGGCGTCTTCCTCCAAATTGTTCTGAAGGGACTCGGCGGCCTCACTGGCGCCAAGGTAGAGAGCTTCCTCGACAAAGGCATCCAAGGTTATCGTCAACGTGAAGACCAAGCTTTCTGATTGTCTGCGCCCGCTGATGCTGGGCGCGCTGTTCCTGGGTACCGCGGCCAACGCCGCGGTGCAGTCCATCGATAAGGTTGTGGCCATCGTCGACAACGACGTGGTCATGCAGAGCCAGCTGGATCAACGCGTCCACGAAGTTCAGCAAACCATCGCCAAGCGTGGCGGCGGTCTGCCGCCTCCGGGCGTACTGGATCAACAGGTGCTCGAACGCCTGATCGTCGAAAACCTGCAATTGCAGATCGGCGAACGTTCCGGCATCCGTATCACCGATGAGGAACTGAACCAGGCTGTGGGCACCATTGCCCAGCGCAACAACATGACCCCGGAGCAGTTCCGCATCGCCCTGTCCCGTGACGGCCTCTCCTATGAAGACGCTCGCGAGCAGATCCGCCGCGAAATGATCATCAGCCGTGTACGCCAGCGTCGTGTGGCCGAACGTATTCAGGTCTCGGAACAGGAAGTGAAGAACTTCCTCGCCTCCGACCTGGGCAAGATGCAACTGTCCGAAGAACTGCACCTGGCCAACATCCTGATTCCGACCCCGGAAAGCGCCAACTCCGAAGCGATTCAGAGTGCTGCACGCAAGGCGATGGAGGTTTACCAGCAGCTCAAGCAAGGCGCTGACTTCGGCCAGATGGCCGTGGCCAACTCTGCCAGTGACAACGCGCTGGAAGGCGGCGACATGGGCTGGCGCAAAGCTGCTCAACTGCCCCCGCCATTCGACCGTGAACTGAGCAGCATGACACCGGGCGACATCACTCCACCGGCACGCACTCCGGGCGGTTTCATCATCCTGAAGCTGCTGGAAAAGCGTGGTGGCGAAAGCCAGATGCGCGACGAAGTGCATGTGCGCCACATCCTGGTCAAGCCGAGTCCGGTTCGCGACGAAGCCAAGACCAAGGAACTGGCTCAGTCGCTCTATAACCGCATCGAAGCCGGTGAAGATTTCGCCGAACTGGCCAAGAAGTATTCGGAAGACCCGGGCTCTGCGCTCAACGGCGGCGACCTGAACTGGATCGACCCGAACGCACTGGTACCGGAATTCCGCGCCGTGATGGCCAAGTCCCCGCAGGGTCAGCTGTCCAAGCCGTTCCAGACCCAGTACGGCTGGCACGTTCTGGAAGTCCTTGGCCGTCGCGCCACCGACAGCACCGAACAGGCCCGTGAGCAGCAAGCGATGACCGTACTGCGTAACCGCAAATACGACGAAGAGCTGCAAACCTGGCTGCGTCAGATCCGTGACGAAGCGTACGTAGAGATCAAACTCCCTGGTGCAGACCAGGCAGCGCAGTGAAACCCAAGCGTTTCGCGCTGACACCCGGCGAACCGGCCGGCATCGGTCCCGACCTGTGCCTGCTGCTCGCCTCGCAAGCCCAGCCACACCCCCTGATTGCCATCACCAGCCGCGACCTGCTCCAAGAGCGGGCCGCGCAGCTGGGGCTGGCTGTCAGCTTGCTGGAAGTTGCGCCTGACAACTGGCCGGACGCTCCCGCGCCCGCCAACAGCCTGTACGTCTGGGACACCCCGCTCAGCGCCCCCGTGGTCGCCGGGCAACTGGACAAGGCCAACGCCGCATTCGTCCTCGAAACCCTGACCCGAGCCGGCAATGGCTGTCTGAACGGCGACTTCGCCGGGATGATCACCGCGCCTGTGCACAAAGGCGTGATCAACGAATCGGGCATCGCGTTTTCCGGTCACACCGAGTTTCTCGCCGACCTGACCCACACCGCCCAAGTGGTGATGATGCTCGCCACCCGCGGTTTGCGCGTGGCGCTGGTCACCACTCACCTGCCCTTGCGCGACATTGCCGATGCGATCACGCCGGAGCGCCTGGAACGGGTCACGCGGATTCTGCACGCCGACCTGCAACAAAAATTCGGCATCGCCCAACCGCGTATCCTGGTCTGCGGACTCAACCCGCACGCCGGCGAAGGCGGACACCTGGGCCATGAAGAAATCGACATCATCGAACCCACATTGGAGCGCCTGCGCGGCGAGGGCATGGACCTTCGTGGCCCGCTGCCTGCCGACACTCTGTTTACCCCCAAATATCTGGAGCACTGTGACGCAGTGCTGGCGATGTACCACGACCAGGGTCTGCCCGTGCTGAAGTACAAAGGCTTCGGCGCTGCAGTCAACGTGACCCTGGGCCTGCCGATCATCCGCACCTCGGTCGACCATGGCACCGCCCTGGATCTGGCCGGCAGCGGCAGGATCGACACCGGCAGCCTGCAAGTCGCCCTGGAAACCGCCTACCAGATGGCCGAGACCCGTTTATGACCGAGCAATACCAACACAAGGCGCGCAAACGCTTTGGCCAGAACTTCCTGCACGATGCCGGCGTCATCGACCGCATCCTGCGCTCCATCAATGCCAAGGCCGGCGACCGCATGCTGGAAATCGGGCCGGGCCAGGGCGCACTGACCGCCGGCATCCTCAACTCAGGGGCAGAGCTGGATGTGGTGGAGCTGGACAAGGACCTGATCCCGATCCTCAACCAGCAGTTTGCCGGCAAGAGCAACTTCAATCTGCATCAGGGCGATGCGCTGAAGTTCGACTTCAATACCCTGAACGCTGCGCCGAATAGCCTGCGCGTGGTCGGCAACCTGCCGTACAACATCTCCACGCCGCTGATTTTCCACCTGCTGAACAACGCCGGCATCATTCGCGACATGCACTTCATGCTGCAGAAGGAAGTGGTCGAGCGTCTGGCCGCCGGTCCCGGTGGCGGTGACTGGGGCCGTCTGTCGATCATGGTTCAGTACCACTGCCGGGTCGAGCACCTGTTCAACGTCGGCCCGGGCGCATTCAATCCGCCGCCGAAAGTCGACTCGGCGATCGTCCGCCTGGTACCGCACGCGGTGCTGCCGCATCCGGCCAAGGATCATCGCCTGCTCGAGCGTGTGGTGCGTGAAGCCTTCAACCAGCGCCGCAAGACCCTGCGCAACACCCTCAAGCAGTTGCTGAGCAATGCCGAAATCGAAGCCGCCGGCGTCGATGGCAGCCTGCGCCCCGAGCAACTCGATCTGGCCGCGTTCGTACGTCTGGCCGACAAGCTCGCCGAACAGCCGGCGAAAGCACCTGAAGCCGACTGACCGGCAATGATCGCTATCGGGCAGGATGCCAACTCTGGTCTACTGCCCGATACTTGCCTAGACTGAATCCCAATCAGCTACGCCCCGCGTCCCGCTTCGTTTTTAAGGCCTTTTGCATGTCCGATCCTCGCTACCAGGTCGATGTCAGTGTCGTTACCCACTATCTGGCAGACCAATCGCAACCCGAGCACGAGCGCTTTGCCTTCGCCTACACCATCACCGTGCAGAACAATGGCGAGCAGCCGGCCCGCCTGATGTCGCGCCACTGGATCATCACCGATGGCGACGGGCATGTCGAAGAAGTGCGCGGCGCCGGCGTGGTCGGCCAGCAACCGTTGATCGGCGCTGGAAAAAGCCACACCTACAGCAGCGGCACGGTCATGACTACCAAGGTCGGCACCATGCAAGGCACTTACGAAATGGTCGCCGACGACGGCAAGCATTTCGATGCGATCATCAAGCCCTTCCGCCTCGCCGTTCCCGGAGCCCTGCACTGATGGCGACGTATGCCGTCGGCGACCTGCAAGGCTGCCTCGAACCGCTCAAGTGCCTGCTCAAGCAGGTCGCGTTCGACCCGACCCTGGATCGCCTGTGGCTGGTCGGCGATCTGGTCAACCGAGGCCCGCAGTCACTGGAAACCCTGCGCTTTCTTTATGGCATGCGCGACTCGCTGGTCTGCGTGCTCGGCAACCATGACCTGCACTTGCTGGCAGCGGCGAAGAACATCGAGCGCATGAAGAAGTCCGACACGCTGCGTGAAATTCTTGAAGCGCCCGACTGCGCCGAACTGATGGAGTGGCTGCGCCAGCAGAAACTCATGCACTACGACGAACAACGTGAAGTGGCCATGGTGCACGCGGGCATCCCGCCGCAATGGTCGCTGCGCAAAGCGCTCAAATACGCCGCCGAAGTCGAGGCCGCGTTGCGTGATGACAACCTGCTTCCACCCTTCCTCGACGGTATGTACGGCAACGAGCCGGCGAAATGGGACAGCGACCTCAAAGGCGTGACACGCCTGCGGGTAATCACCAATTATTTCACCCGCATGCGTTTCTGCACCGCCGAAGGCAAGCTCGACCTCAAGAGCAAGGAAGGCCTCGACACCGCGCCACCGGGCTACAAACCCTGGTTCCAGCACAAGGAACGCAAGACCCGTGGCCTGCGGATCATTTTCGGCCACTGGGCGGCACTGGAAGGCATCGTCCACGAGCCGGGTATTGCAGCCCTCGACACCGGTTGCGTCTGGGGCGGAAGCCTGACCCTGATGAATGTCGACAGCGGCGAACGACTTTCATGCAAATGCGACGAACATGGGGCCGTACTGCCCACCGTCGCACCACTGATCACCGAATCCTCTCCCGTCAGCGCCCCGCGCTAGACTGCGTTTTCAGCCGAGCCACAGGAGCCCGCCATGAGCGAATTCAAACGTATCCCCCCGGAACAGGCCCAGGCCCTGCGCGAGCAAGGCGCCGTGGTCGTCGACGTCCGTGACCCGGCAACATTTGCCGCACTGCACATCAGCGGCTCGAAGCATCTGGACAATCATTCCCTGCATGCTTTCATCCAGGGCGCCGACCTCGATGCCCCCACCGTCGTGGTCTGCTACCACGGCAACTCGAGCCAGGGTGCCGCCGCGTATCTCGTGAGCCAGGGCTTTTCCGACGTCTACAGCATGGACGGCGGCTTCGAACTGTGGCGTACGACTTTTCCTTCGGAAACCGCGCAAGGCACCGCCGAATAATTTTTTTGTAACGCGCAAGCCCCGGCTCCCGTGGGCTCGCGCGGTGGCAGACGAACGGTCTGCCACAACTAATTACGTATCTCGCCTTTACCTCCCGAATTCCCAACTATCCTTAAGCCCAGGCCATCCAAAACAGGGGAGAGCCGGTACACCGGCGCACGGGTCATCGGGAGTGACTTTCGCGATTGTCGATCGCGGAAGGGTTCTGGGGGGTAAACAACAGCTGCCATCGCGGCTGCTGCCAGCATCGACTGAGTGATCCGGCGTCGGCTCCACGTATCGAGCGAGGTGACGTCATGAGTATCTTTAGCCACTTCCAACAACGCTTCGAGTCCACACGCCAGGAAGAATTCTCCCTGCAGGAGTACCTGGAACTGTGCAAAAAGGATCGCAGTGCCTACGTTTCCGCCGCCGAGCGTCTGTTAATGGCCATCGGCGAACCGGAACTGCTCGACACCTCGACCAATTCGAGGCTGTCGCGCATCTTTTCCAACAAGGTGATCCGCCGCTATCCGGCCTTTGAAGACTTCCACGGGATGGAAGAATGCATCGACCAGATCGTGTCGTATTTCCGCCATGCCGCCCAAGGCCTGGAAGAAAAGAAACAGATCCTCTACTTGCTCGGCCCTGTCGGCGGCGGTAAATCGTCCCTGGCCGAGAAGCTGAAACAACTGATGGAAAAAGTGCCCTTCTATGCCATCAAGGGCTCGCCGGTATTCGAATCGCCACTGGGTCTGTTCAATGCCACCGAAGATGGCGCGATCCTCGAAGAAGACTTTGGCATTCCACGGCGCTACCTGAACACCATCATGTCGCCATGGGCCACCAAGCGCCTGGCCGAATTCGGCGGCGACATCAGCCAGTTCCGCGTGGTCAAGCTGTACCCGTCGATCCTCAACCAGATCGCTGTGGCCAAGACCGAACCGGGTGATGAAAACAACCAGGACATCTCCGCGCTGGTGGGCAAGGTCGATATCCGCAAACTCGAAGAGTTCCCGCAGAACGACGCCGACGCCTACAGCTACTCCGGTGCGCTGTGCCGGGCCAACCAGGGCCTGATGGAATTCGTCGAAATGTTCAAGGCACCGATCAAGGTGCTGCACCCATTGCTGACTGCGACCCAGGAAGGCAACTACAACAGTACCGAAGGCCTCGGTGCGATTCCGTTCACCGGGATTCTGCTGGCTCACTCCAACGAATCGGAGTGGCACACCTTCCGCAACAACAAGAACAACGAAGCCTTCATCGACCGGATCTACATCGTCAAGGTGCCGTACTGCCTGCGGGTCAGCGACGAGGTGAAGATCTACGACAAGTTGCTGTTCAACAGCTCCCTGGCCAAGGCGCATTGCGCGCCGGACACCCTGAAGATGCTGGCACAGTTCACCGTGCTGTCACGCCTGAAGGAGCCGGAAAACTCCAACATCTATTCGAAGATGCGCGTGTATGACGGCGAAAACCTCAAGGACACCGATCCGAAGGCCAAGTCGATCCAGGAATACCGCGACGCGGCGGGCGTCGACGAAGGCATGAACGGTCTGTCGACCCGGTTCGCTTTCAAGATTCTGTCCAAGGTCTTCAACTTCGATCCGCACGAAATTGCCGCCAACCCGGTACACCTGCTCTATGTGCTGGAACAGCAGATCGAACAGGAACAGTTCCAGGCCGAAACCCGCGAGCGCTATCTGCGTTACCTGAAAGAGTACCTGGCGCCGCGTTATATCGAATTCATCGGCAAGGAGATCCAGACCGCCTACCTCGAGTCTTACAGCGAGTACGGCCAGAACATCTTCGACCGCTACGTGCTGTATGCGGACTTCTGGATTCAGGATCAGGAATACCGCGATCCGGAAACCGGCGAGATCCTCAATCGCGTCGCCCTCAACGAGGAGCTGGAAAAGATCGAGAAACCGGCCGGCATCAGCAATCCGAAGGATTTCCGCAACGAAATCGTCAACTTCGTGTTGCGCGCCCGGGCCAACAACAACGGCAAGAACCCGACTTGGCTCAGCTACGAAAAACTGCGGGTGGTCATCGAGAAGAAAATGTTCTCGAACACCGAGGACCTGCTGCCAGTCATCAGCTTCAACGCCAAGGCCAGCAAAGAGGATCAGCAGAAACACAACGACTTCGTTACACGAATGGTCGAACGCGGCTATACCGACAAACAGGTACGACTGCTCTCCGAGTGGTATCTGCGGGTCAGAAAATCACAGTAAACCGCGACCGGTCAGACCGGTTGTCGTCAGCCCGAGGCCTGTGCACGCATTTTCTGCTACACAGGCCTCTGGAAGGTGTTCGAAAGGCGGTAGCGAGGTTCAGGCAGCACCCAAAGCGCTTGGGGGAGCGTGTACGTCCCTTGGCATTCGGTTCAATGCTGCATGACCGCTCGCCCCTTTGCAGGACAGCTTCTAAGGAGCAGTCATGAGCTATGTGATCGACCGACGTCTCAATGGCAAGAACAAGAGCACGGTGAACCGTCAGCGCTTCCTGCGGCGTTACCGTGACCACATCAAGAAGGCTGTCGAAGAGGCGGTCAGCCGGCGTTCCATCACCGATATGGAGCACGGCGAGCAGATCAGCATCCCCGGTCGCGATATCGACGAACCGGTGCTTCACCATGGTCGCGGCGGCAAGCAGACCGTGGTTCATCCCGGCAACAAGGAATTCACCGCTGGCGAACACATCGCGCGTCCGCCGGGAGGTGGCGGAGGCCGTGGGCCGGGCAAGGCCGGCAACTCCGGCGAAGGCATGGACGAATTCGTTTTCCAGATCACCCAGGAAGAATTCCTCGAATTCATGTTCGAGGACCTCGAACTGCCCAACCTGGTCAAGCGCAACCTGACCGGCACCGATACCTTCAAGACCGTGCGCGCCGGGATCAGCAACGAGGGCAATCCGTCGCGGATCAACATCATCCGCACCCTGCGTTCGGCTCATGCGCGACGCATTGCGTTATCGGGCAGCAGCCGCGCCAAATTGCGCGAGGTCAAAGAGAAGCTGGCGCGACTCAAACGCGAAGAACCGGACAACTTCGGCGATATTCAGGATCTTGAAGCAGAAATCGAGCGACTCAGTGCGCGTATCCATCGCGTGCCGTTTCTCGATACGTTCGATTTGAAATACAACCTGCTGGTCAAGCAACCCAATCCAAGCTCCAAAGCCGTGATGTTCTGCCTGATGGACGTTTCCGGCTCCATGACCCAGGCAACCAAGGACATCGCCAAGCGTTTCTTCATCCTGCTGTACCTGTTCCTCAAACGGAACTACGACAAGATCGATGTGGTGTTCATCCGCCACCACACCAGCGCCCGGGAAGTGGACGAAGAGGAGTTTTTCTATTCCCGCGAGACCGGCGGCACCATCGTTTCCAGTGCACTCAAGCTGATGCAGGAGATCATGGCCGAGCGCTACCCGAGCAATGAATGGAACATCTACGCCGCCCAGGCTTCCGACGGCGACAACTGGAACGACGACTCACCGATCTGCCGCGACATCCTGATCAACCAGATCATGCCGTTCGTGCAGTACTACACTTACGTGGAGATCACCCCGCGCGAACATCAGGCCTTGTGGTACGAGTACGAACGCATCGCCGAAGCTTTTTCCGACACTTTTGCCCAGCAACAACTGGTCTCGGCCGGGGATATCTATCCGGTCTTCCGTGAACTCTTCCAGCGCAGGTTAGTGACATGACCGCCAAGACCGCCAAAGAGCAGAAGCGCCAACCCATTTCCACCGGCTCGGAATGGACTTTCGAGCTGATCCAGACGTACGACCGTGAAATCGCCCGTATCGCGGCCCGTTATGCTTTGGATACCTACCCCAACCAGATCGAAGTGATTACCGCCGAGCAGATGATGGACGCCTACGCGTCGGTCGGCATGCCGCTGGGCTATCACCACTGGTCCTACGGCAAGCACTTCCTCAGCACCGAGAAATCCTACAGTCGCGGGCAGATGGGGCTGGCGTACGAGATCGTGATCAACTCGGATCCGTGCATCGCCTACCTGATGGAGGAAAACACCATCTGCATGCAGGCACTGGTGGTCGCGCATGCATGCTACGGCCACAACAGCTTCTTCAAGGGCAACTATCTGTTCCGCACCTGGACCGACGCCAGTTCGATCATCGATTACCTGGTATTCGCCAAGCAGTACATCATGCAGTGCGAGGAGCGCCACGGGATCGATGCCGTGGAGGATCTGCTCGATTCCTGCCACGCCCTGATGAACTACGGTGTCGACCGCTACAAACGTCCGTACCCGATTTCCGCCGAAGAGGAGCGGCGTCGGCAGAAGGATCGCGAAGAACACCTGCAGAAGCAGATCAACGACCTGTGGCGCACGATTCCCAAAGGCGCGGACAAGTACAGCGACAAGGACAACGCGCGCTTCCCGGCCGAGCCGCAGGAAAACATCCTGTATTTCATCGAGAAACACGCCCCGCTGCTGGAACCCTGGCAGCGCGAGATCGTGCGGATCGTGCGCAAGATCGCCCAGTATTTCTATCCGCAGCGCCAGACTCAGGTGATGAACGAAGGCTGGGCGACGTTCTGGCACTACACGCTGATGAACGACCTGTACGACGAAGGCCTGGTGACGGACGGCTTCATGATGGAGTTCCTGACGTCCCACACCAGCGTGGTGTTCCAGCCGGGGTTCGACAGCCCTTATTACAACGGTATCAACCCGTATGCGCTGGGGTTTGCGATGTATCGCGACATCCGCCGCATGTGCGAAGAGCCCACGGAAGAAGACCGCCGCTGGTTCCCGGAAATCGCCGGCAGCGACTGGCTGTCGACCATCAAGTTCGCCATGAGCAGCTTCAAGGATGAGAGCTTCATCCTGCAGTACCTGTCACCCAAGGTGATCCGTGACCTGAAGCTGTTCAGCATCCTCGATGACGATCAGAAGGACGATCTGCTGGTGCCCGCAATCCATGACGAGGGCGGTTACCGGATCATCCGCGAGACCCTGGCCGCGCAGTACAACCTGGGCAACCGCGAACCGAACGTGCAGATCTACAGCATCGACCGCCGCGGCGACCGCTCGCTGACCCTGCGCCACCAGCAACACGACCGCAAACCGCTGGGCGATTCCACCGAGGAGGTTCTTAAACACCTGCACCGGCTGTGGGGCTTCGACATTCATCTGGAAACCCTGCAGGGCGACCAGATCATGAAGACCCATCATGTTCCGCCCCGCAGCGAACACAGCGAGGGGGATTACGGTCGACTCGACCTGGCCGTCATTCATCTTTGATCCCGTTCAGGCCTCCGAAAGTCCGGCGCAAGGGTTATCCTGTCGGGCCAACGGAGGTTTTTTATGCAGATTTACAAGGTCGGCGGTGCGGTACGTGATCGCCTGCTGGGCAAACCGGTCACCGATATCGATTGGGTGGTGGTCGGCGCGACCACAGAAGAAATGCTCGCCAAGGGGTTTCGCCCGGTCGGCGCGGATTTCCCGGTATTTCTTCACCCGAAAAGTGGCGAGGAGTACGCCCTCGCCCGCACCGAGCGCAAGAGCGGTCGTGGTTATGGGGGTTTCACCTTTCACGCCAGCCCCGAGGTCACGCTTGAAGAAGACCTGATCCGCCGTGACCTTACGATCAACGCCATGGCCGAGGATGATCAGCAAAACCTGACCGATCCCTACCACGGCCAGCGCGATCTCGAAGAGCGGATTCTGCGCCACGTTTCCCCCGCGTTTGCCGAGGATCCGCTCCGGGTTCTGCGTGTTGCGCGCTTTGCCGCCCGCTACGCGGAGCTTGGTTTCAGGGTGGCGCCCGAGACCCTGGAGCTGATGCGTCAGCTCAGCGCATCGGGCGAACTGCAAGCCCTTACGGCCGAACGCAGCTGGAAAGAGATTTCCCGCGCACTGATGGAAGATCAGCCCCAAGTGTTCATTCAGGTGCTGCACGATTGCGGCGCCTTGAAGGTGCTGATGCCAGAGGTCGATGCCTTGTTCGGCGTACCGCAACCGGAAGCCCATCACCCGGAAATCGACAGCGGCCTTCACACCCTGAGCGTGCTTGAGCAGTCAGCCCTGCACAAACAACCGCTGACCGTGCGTTGGGCCTGCCTGCTGCACGACCTCGGCAAAGGCCTTACTCCAGAAGAGGAGTGGCCTCGACACATTGCCCATGAGCACAAAGGCCTGAAGTTGATCAAAGCGGTCAACGAGCGCTTCAAGGCACCGAAGGACTGTCAGGAGCTGGCCCTGCTGGTCGGCCAATATCACACCCACGGACATCGTGCTCTAGAACTGAAGGCTTCGACCTTGCTTGAGTTGCTGCAAAGCTTTGACGTTTACCGTCGGCCGCAGCGTTTCGAAGAATTCATCGTCGCGTGCGAGATGGACGCCCGAGGCCGCAAAGGGCTTGAGCAGCGCAGTTATCCACAGGCGGATTACCTGCGCGGCGCGGCCAATGTGGCCCGCAGTGTGGCCGTGCAGCCGTTGCTGGAGAAAGGATTCAAAGGCCCGGAACTGGGCGAGGCGCTCAAGCGCGAACGGCTCAAGGCGTTGAAGGCTTACAAGGAATCGGCGGTGCCTTGAAAACACCCGATCCGCCCTCGCAAGGGCGGATCAAACTGTTCAAGACAGTTCTGAAGGCGTGAGCTGAGTACCGCGCCACTCAAATCCGACCGGTGCCAGCACCTGATCGATCTGTGCTTCGGCCCACAATGTGGCAAAGCTTTTTCCTGCACCGGGATGCACCCGATCCGGCGCAATCAGCGACAGCGGCCACAATACAAAGGCATTCTTCAGGATCTCCGCGCGGGGCAGGATCAGTCCGTCGAAGTTGCCGGTCAGATCGCCATACAGCAACACGTCGATATCCAGCGGCAAGCCTTTGCGATCCGGCGCATAGCGGCCATTGTCCGCTTCAATGAACTTCAGGCGGCGATCCAGCTCGATCAACGGCAGATCCGTAAGAGCCGACACCACGAAGTTGAAGAACGGCCCGCTCTTGATCCCCACCGGCTGACTTTCGAATACAGGCGAACAGCGGATATCCACGAGAAACGTGGACAAGGCATCCAGACCGGCCTGCAAATGGGTTTCGCGCTCGATATTGCTGCCGAGCCCGAGATAGACCTGGGTCAGCGGCATCCGCGCTCGATCTCCACACCCACACCACCCTTGGCAGCCGGTACGGCACCTGGCTTGGTCAGCTTCAGGCGCACCCAGGTGATCTTGAATTCGCTCATCAGCACCTCAACCAGACGCTCGGCGAAGGTCTCGACCAGTTGATACCGGGATTGCTCCGCAAAGGCCTGGATCCGTGTGGACACACTGGCGTAATCGAGCGCCAGGGTCAGGTCGTCACCGGCAGCGGCCGGGCGATTGTCCCAGGCGAAGCTCAAATCAAGACGCAGGCACTGTCGGATGCCGCGCTCCCAGTCGTAGGCACCGATCACGGTGTCGACTTCCAGGCCCTCGATAAACACTCTGTCCAAGCACTTTTCTCCGCTGCACGACAAGGGCGCAATGCGCCGTTAGAATCAGGGCGTCCTCGCCCGGAATAGTTAGCATGTTTTGGTTACTGGCGATCCTCGCCTACCTGCTCGGCTCTCTGTCCTTCGCCATTTTGCTCAGCCGCCTGACCGGAAATCCGGATCCGCGAATGAGTGGCTCGGGTAATGCCGGCGCCACCAACATGCTGCGCCTGGCCGGACGCAAACTCGCGATCCTGACCCTGCTGGGTGATCTGTGCAAAGGCCTGCTGCCGGTGCTGATCGCTTCGGCAATGGGCCTTTCGCTACAGGATCAGGCGTGGATCGGCGTCTGCGCCGTGATCGGTCACCTGTTCCCTTTGTACTTTCGCTTTCGCGGTGGCAAGGGCGTCGCCACGGCGGCCGGCATGCTGCTGGGCCTGTATCCACCCGCTGCGCTGCTGGCCGTGTGCGCCTGGCTGCTGACGTTTTACCTGACCCGCACCAGTTCGCTGGCGGCGTTGATCGCCACTCCGCTGACCCTGCCGTTGCTGGCATGGCAGGAACCGGCGGCCCTGTTGCCGATGAGCACGCTGACACTGCTGATCGTCTGGCGCCACCGGGGCAATCTACGCGACCTGTTCGCCGGGCGCGAACGGCATTTTTAAATACCGCCCGTGAGCGCCGCTCATCACAGCGCCGACAATTGCTCCATCGGCCAGCGCGCCTGCACACTGATCGCCAGGCTCTCCTGCTGGCCGGCCTGCAACCGCTGGCAGCCGGCAAACGCGATCATTGCGCCGTTATCGGTGCAAAACTCGGGACGGGCATAAAACACATCGCCCTTCATGTCGCCGAGCATTTTCTCCAGCGAAACCCGCAGCGCCTTGTTGGCACTGACGCCGCCGGCGATTACCAGCCGCTTCATGTCCGCCTGTTTGAGGGCACGCTTGCACTTGATGGTCAAAGTCTCCACCACGGCCTGCTGGAACGCCAGCGCGATGTCGCAACGGGCTTGCTCGCTGTCGTCCCCGGCGCTGACGCACTGCTGCCAGGTGTTGAGAGCGAAGGTCTTCAAGCCGCTGAAGCTGAAATCCAGGCCCGGACGATCACACATCGGACGCGGGAAGGTGAAACGTCCTGCGACGCCCTTCTCTGCCAGCTTGGCGATTTCCGGACCGCCCGGATAATTCAGGCCCATCATTTTTGCAGTCTTGTCGAAGGCTTCGCCCGCGGCATCATCCAGCGTCTCGCCGAGCAGGCTGTATTGGCCGATGCCATCGACCTGAACCAGCTGCGTATGACCACCGGACACCAACAAAGCGACGAACGGAAATTCCGGCGGTTTTGGCTCCAGCATCGGCGCCAGCAAATGGCCTTCCATGTGGTGCACGCCGAGCGCCGGAATGCCCCAGGCAAACGCCAGCGCCTGGGCACACGAAGCACCCACCAGCAGCGCCCCGACCAGGCCGGGACCTGCGGTGTAGGCGATGGCGTCGATTTCGGTCGGCACGCAGTCGGCCTCGGCCAGCACCTGACGAATCAGGGGCAGCATGCGCTTTACGTGGTCGCGCGATGCGAGCTCCGGCACAACGCCGCCATAGACGCGGTGCAGGTCGATCTGACTGAACAGCGCGTCGGCCAGCAGTCCGCGCTCGCTGTCGTACAAAGCGACGCCGGTTTCGTCGCAGGAAGTTTCTAATCCCAGTACTAGCATGGGTTTGCGCCTTGTTTAGGCTGAATTCGAAGGCGCGCATAATAGTCGCCGCGTGATGCCCCGACCAGCGGTTTTCGATCAGAGGCTTTGCATTCCGAGCGATGAGGGGTTAACATCCGCAACCCTTAAAAACCGACGTCTTCAAGTGCTCTTTTGCCGCGAGGATGTTGACCCCGGTAATGAATGAAGGTAGCTCTGGATGCCAGCCGTCAAAGTTAAAGAGAACGAACCCTTCGACGTAGCTCTGCGTCGTTTCAAGCGCTCCTGCGAAAAAGCCGGTGTACTGGCTGAAGTTCGTAGCCGCGAATTTTACGAGAAGCCAACTTCTGAGCGTAAGCGCAAGGCAGCTGCTGCTGTTAAGCGTCACGCCAAGAAAGTTCAGCGCGAACAGCGCCGCGCCGTTCGTCTGTACTAATACACAGACGATCGTAGCAAGCTTCTGCCAAGCCCGGCCCTCAGCCGGGCTAATGGCATTTGCGTAAAACGCTTGATGCTTCACCGTCGAAGCCGCAGATGCGACCGAGACAAACCCGCTTCACCGCGTCAGGCCTGGCTCTTTTGCCAGCGGTGCACGTCTTTTCTGACGAGCCTTTCAAGGCTACTGACGAGCACACCCACTGATTCCTCTTACGACGATCAGCCCAAGGCACCTGCTTGCGTGCCCGCTTCATGAGCTATCCGAGGCCGATCGCCGGCCGTCAGCGGATTCAGCGCAACATTTTCGAATAGTCGAAGACTGATGAACACTAACGTCAGTGGATTTTCGGCAGATACACTTCCCGACAGCGATTACGCAAACGACACCGGTCGAGCCGCCCAATGTGCGCGCATCACTCAATGACCCGCGTCCGGCTGCCTTTCGCAACGGATCCCTTACAGCACAGACGAGAACGCCATGGCCGGGCTGATTCCCCAGAGCTTCATTGACGACCTTCTGAACCGCACCGACATCGTCGACGTGGTCAGCTCGCGCGTGCAACTGAAGAAGGCCGGCAAAAACTACACCGCCTGCTGCCCCTTTCATAAAGAGAAAACCCCGTCGTTCAGCGTCAGCCCCGACAAGCAGTTCTACTACTGCTTCGGCTGCGGCGCCGGTGGCAACGCCCTTGGCTTTCTCATGGATCACGACAACCTGGACTTCCCCCAGGCTGTCGAAGACCTGGCCAAAGCCGCCGGCATGGAAGTGCCGCGTGAAGAAGGCGGTCGTTCGAACAAACCGCGCCAGCCGACCGACTCACCGCTGTACCCGCTGCTCACCGCCGCCGCCGACTTTTATCGACAGGCGCTCAAAAGCCATCCGGCACGCAAGGCAGCGGTGGACTACCTCAAGGGTCGCGGCCTGACCGGCGAGATCGCCCGCGACTTCGGTCTCGGATTCGCACCACCGGGCTGGGACAACCTGCTCAAACACCTGAGCAGCGACACCTTGCAGCAGAAAGCCATGATCGAGGCCGGCCTGCTGATCGAAAACGCTGAAACCGGAAAACGCTACGACCGCTTCCGCGATCGCGTGATGTTCCCGATCCGCGACACCCGCGGACGGATCATCGCCTTCGGCGGCCGAGTACTCGGCGATGACAAGCCAAAGTACCTGAACTCGCCGGAAACTCCGGTGTTCCATAAAGGCCAGGAACTCTACGGCCTGTATGAGGCACGCAAGAACAATCGCAACCTCGACGAAATCATCGTCGTCGAGGGCTATATGGACGTCATTGCCCTGGCCCAGCAAGGCCTGCGCAATGCCGTCGCGACACTGGGCACCGCCACCAGCGAAGAACACCTCAAGCGCCTGTTTCGCGTCGTGCCGAGCGTGCTGTTCTGCTTCGACGGCGATCAGGCCGGCCGCAATGCTGCCTGGCGCGCACTGGAAGCAACACTGCCCAGCCTGCAGGACGGACGCCGTGCACGCTTTCTGTTTCTGCCCGAAGGCGAAGACCCGGACACATTGATTCGCGCCGAGGGCACTGACGCCTTCCGCGCCCGGATCAATCAGCACGCGCAGCCGCTGGCGGACTACTTCTTCCAGCAACTGACCGAAGAAGCCGACCCGCGCTCGCTGGAGGGCAAGGCCCACATGGCCACGCTCGCAGCACCGCTGATCGACAAGGTACCCGGCGCCAACCTGCGCATCCTGATGCGTCAGCGCCTGACCGAGATCACCGGCCTGAGCAGCGAGAGCGTCAGCCAGCTGGCCCAGAGCGCACCGCAGGAAGCGCCGCCGGCCTACGACCCGGGCATTGATTACGACGCCATGCCGGACTACAGCGACTACCATCAGCCGCAGGCACAGGAAATGTATGTGCCGCAGCAAGAGTGGACGCCGAAGAAACCCGGCACCGGCGGCAAGAAATGGGACAAGAAACCGTGGGACAAGAATGGCAAGCGCGGGGGTGATCGCGACCAACCACGTGCCCCACGCGTGCCGGCCGCCGTCGAACCACCAACCCTGGCCGCCCTGAGAACCTTGCTGCATCACCCGCAACTGGCGGAAAAAGTCGAGGACGCCGGGCACTTCGCGGACGAGAACCAGACCAACGCACAACTGCTCGTGGCACTGCTCGAAGCCGTACAGAAGAATCCCAAGCTAAACTCATTTCAGTTGATCGCGCGATGGCACGGAACCGAACAGGGCCGCCTGCTAAAGGCGTTGGCGGAAAAGGAATGGCTGATTGACGGAGACAACCTTGAACAACAGTTTTTCGACACCATTACTAGCTTGTCAGCCCGCCAACGCGAGCGAAATCTGGAACAACTGCTCAGGAAAGCGCGTCAAAGCGAACTGAGCGCCGAAGAGAAAAATCAACTGCGCGACCTTTTAAGTCGCAATGTTTCCGCATCAAACCCGACCTCAACTGGCGCGTGAGGTCATAGCTCAGGTATAATCCTCGGCTTGTTTTTTGCCCGCCAAGACCTTCAGTGGATAGGGTGTTATGTCCGGAAAAGCGCAACAGCAGTCTCGTATTATTGAGTTGATCAAACTGGGTCGTGAGCAGAAGTATCTGACTTACGCCGAGGTCAACGACCACCTGCCCGAGGATATTTCAGATCCGGAGCAGGTGGAAGACATCATCCGCATGATTAACGACATGGGGATCCCCGTACACGAGAGTGCTCCGGATGCGGACGCCCTTATGCTGGCCGACGCCGATACCGACGAGGCCGCTGCGGAAGAAGCAGCCGCTGCGTTGGCGGCGGTGGAGACCGATATCGGTCGCACCACTGACCCGGTGCGCATGTACATGCGTGAAATGGGTACGGTCGAGCTTCTGACTCGTGAAGGCGAAATCGAAATCGCCAAACGTATCGAAGAAGGCATCCGTGAAGTGATGAGCGCCATCGCGCACTTCCCCGGCACGGTTGACCATATTCTCTCCGAGTACACTCGCGTCACTACCGAGGGCGGTCGCCTGTCCGACGTTCTGAGCGGTTACATCGACCCGGACGACGGCATTGCGCCGCCTGCCGCCGAAGTGCCGCCGCCGATCGACGCGAAAGCGGCGAAAGCCGAAGAATCCGACGACGATGACGACGCCGAAGCTTCCGATGACGAAGAAGAAGCCGAAAGCGGTCCGGATCCGGTCATTGCCGCACAGCGCTTCGGTGCTGTCGCCGACCAGATGGAAATCACCCGCAAGGCCCTGAAAAAGCACGGTCGTCACAACAAGGCGGCAATTGCCGAACTGTTGGCCCTGGCCGAGCTGTTCATGCCGATCAAACTGGTGCCGAAGCAATTCGAAGCCCTGGTCGAGCGTGTTCGCAGCGCCCTGGATCGTCTGCGTCAGCAAGAGCGCGCGATCATGCAACTCTGCGTACGTGATGCACGTATGCCTCGCGCCGACTTCCTGCGCCAGTTCCCGGGCAACGAAGTCGACGAAAGCTGGTCCGACGCCCTGGCCAAAGGCAAGAGCAAGTACGCCGAAGCCATCGCCCGCGTGCAACCGGACATCATCCGTTGCCAGCAGAAGCTGACTGCGCTGGAAACCGAGACCGGTTTGACCATCGCCGAGATCAAGGACATCAACCGTCGCATGTCGATCGGTGAGGCGAAAGCCCGCCGTGCGAAGAAAGAGATGGTTGAAGCAAACTTGCGTCTGGTGATCTCCATCGCCAAGAAGTACACCAACCGTGGCCTGCAATTCCTCGACCTGATCCAGGAAGGCAACATCGGTCTGATGAAAGCGGTGGACAAGTTCGAATACCGTCGTGGTTACAAGTTCTCGACTTATGCCACCTGGTGGATCCGTCAGGCGATCACTCGCTCGATCGCCGACCAGGCCCGCACCATCCGTATTCCGGTGCACATGATCGAGACGATCAACAAGCTCAACCGTATTTCCCGGCAGATGCTGCAGGAAATGGGTCGCGAACCGACCCCGGAAGAGCTGGGTGAACGCATGGAAATGCCTGAGGACAAGATCCGCAAGGTATTGAAGATCGCCAAAGAGCCGATCTCCATGGAAACCCCGATCGGTGATGACGAAGACTCTCATCTGGGTGACTTCATCGAAGACTCGACCATGCAGTCGCCAATCGATGTCGCCACTGTCGAGAGCCTGAAAGAAGCGACCCGCGAAGTGCTGTCCGGCCTTACTGCCCGTGAAGCCAAGGTACTGCGCATGCGTTTCGGTATCGACATGAACACCGACCATACGCTCGAAGAAGTCGGCAAACAGTTTGACGTGACCCGTGAGCGGATCCGTCAGATCGAAGCCAAGGCGCTGCGCAAGCTGCGCCACCCGACGCGAAGCGAGCATCTGCGCTCCTTCCTCGACGAGTGATACCAGAACCCCCGGCCCAGGCCGGGGGTTTTGTTTTTACGGCAGATTAAATACCCAGCTCCGCCCTCCCCCTGCGCACAGCCCGTCTACACTCGAAACATTCCCCCGAGCCATAACGAGACCGTTATGCCCAGACTGGCGTCCGTGCTTTTTTTGCTGTCACTGATGATCTGGACCGCAACGGCTGACGCGCTGACTCTGACCGATGAAGAACGTAGCTGGCTGGCGGCTCACCCGGACTTGCGCCTGGGTGTCGATGCGTCGTGGCCACCCTTCGAGTTCCGCGACGATCAGAGCCGCTATCAGGGCCTGGCTGCGGACTATATCGATGTGATTCGCCAACGCTTGGCGATCAAACTCACGCCCATCGAGCCGGTGAGCTGGACGGTCGTGCTCGAACAGGCGAAAAACGGCACGATCGACCTGCTGCCGGGGATCATGTCTACCCCGGAACGCCAAAGCTACCTCTCATTTACCCGCCCTTACCTCGACTTTCCGATCGTCATCCTCGCCCACGTCGGCGGCCCGCAACCGCGCAAGCTCGAGGAGCTTTACGGTCTGAAAATCGCCGTAGTGGAAAACTACGCCCCCCATGAGCTGCTGCGCACCCATCACCCCGACCTGAACCTGGTGGCGATGCCCAATGTCAGCTCCGCGTTACAGGCTCTGGCCACCGATGAAGTGGACGCAGTGGTTGGCGACCTGGCCTCCAGTGTCTGGAGCCTGCGCCAGCTCAAACTGGATGGTTTGTATGTCAGTGGCGAAACCCCTTATCGCTACCAACTGGCGATGGGCGTTCCTCGGGACAACAAAATGCTGGTGGGGATTCTGGACAAGGTGCTGGCCGACATGTCCCCGGAAGAAATCAGCAGCATTCAGGAGCATTGGGTCGGCAACGTCCTCGATCACCGGACATTCTGGTCGGATCTGCTGATTTACGGGTTACCGGGCCTCTCGCTTCTGGTCATCGTGCTGGCGGTGGTGATCCGCATCAACCGTCGTCTGAGCTCGGAAATTGCCCGACGCATCGACCTCGAACAGGAGCTGCGCAGCAGCGAATACCATTATCGCGGACTGGTGGAGAGTCTTTCGGCCATCGCCTGGGAAGCGCGGATCAGCGATTTCACCTACAGCTATGTGTCACCCCACGCCGAAGACCTGCTCGGCTATCCGCTGTCTCATTGGCTGATTCCGGGCTTCTGGCGCAACATCATTCACCCGGCCGATCTGACCCGCGCCCAGAGTTTCTGCGATCACGAAGTCTTGGCTGGACGCGACCACAGCCTCGATTACCGGGTGATCACCGCTGACGGCCGCTGCCTGTGGGTGCGCGACATCGTCAGCCTGATCGAACATGGCCATGAACCGGTGATGCGCGGTCTGATGATCGACATCAGCGAAACCAAGCGCACTGAAGAGGCGTTGCGCCTGTCGGAACAGAAGTTCGCGTCGGTATTCCAGCAATGCCCGGACATCCTGGTCATCGCCCGGCTCTCGGACGGCTGCCTGCTGGAGGTTAACGAGGCTTTTGAGGAACAGATCGGGCTCAAGGCCGAAGAGGTGATTGGCCAGACCGCCACCGAACTCAACATCTGGGGCATTCCCGGAGTCGGCCCGGGCCTCCTTCAGCGCCTGCAAGCCGGCAGCATTCGCAACCTGGAGATGCCCTTTCGCCGCAACAATGGTCAGGTGTTCACCGGGCTGATTTCCGCCGAACCCTTCGAGCTCGACACCACGCCGGCGCTGGTCGTGGTGGTGCGCGACATTACCCAGCTCAAGGAAACCCAGCAGCAACTGCAAACCTCCGAAGAGAAGTTCGCCAAGGCCTTCCACGCCTCGCCTGACGGTCTGCTGCTGTCGCGCCAGAGCGATGGTCTGCTGCTGGAGGTCAACGAAGGTTTCAGTCGTATCACCGGTTTCAACAGCGCCATGTCGGTGGATCGCTCGGCGCTGGACCTGGGCATCTGGGTCAATCTCAACGAACGCAAGCAAATGCTCGATCTGCTGCACCGCGACGGGTTCGTTCGCGACTTCAGCTGCCACATCCGCCGCAGCGACGGGCAGATCCGCCTTTGCGAAGTGTCCAGCCGTCCACTGCCGATCGGCGACGAAGACTGCATGCTGACCATCGCCCGGGACATCACCGAACGCCACCTGATGCAGGAAAAACTGCAACAGGCCGCAACCGTGTTCGAAAGTACCGCCGAAGGCGTGTTGATCACCGACACCCAGCAACACATCAGTGCCGTAAACCGGGCGTTCACCGAAATCACCGGTTACAGCGAAAGTGAAGCGCTCGGTCACACTCCGCGCCTGCTTGCATCCGGTCTACACGACAGCGCGTTCTATGCGGCGATGTGGCATCAATTGACCGACGAAGGCCATTGGCAGGGCGAAATCTCCAACCGGCGCAAGAACGGCGAACTGTACCCGAGCTGGCTGACCATCAGCGCCGTCCGCAACCGCGACAAGTTCATCACCCACTTCGTTGCGGTGTTTGCAGATATCTCCAGCCTCAAGCACGCCCAGGCCAAACTCGACTACCAGGCGCATCACGACCCGCTCACTGGCCTGCCAAACCGCACGCTGTTCGAAAGCCGTCTGTTGATGGCACTCAACAGCCAGCAGGAAAACGGCGGCCAGGGCGCGGTGCTGTTCCTCGATCTCGACCGCTTCAAGCACATCAATGACAGCCTCGGTCACCCGGTCGGTGATTTGCTGCTCAAGGGCATCGCCGTGCGCCTCAAGGAACAACTGCGTGATATCGACACCGTGGCGCGGCTGGGGGGCGACGAGTTCATTATTCTGCTGCCCGGCCTGCAACAACCCGGCGATGCCGACAACATCGCCACCAAATTGCTGAACTGCTTTGGCGCGCCATTCCAGGCCGGCGAGCATGAGTTTTTCATCAGCGCCAGCATCGGCACCAGCCTTTACCCACGCGACGGCTGCGATGTCGCGACCCTGATCAAAAATGCGGACGCGGCGATGTACCGCTCCAAGGCCAAGGGCCGCAACCGGGTCGAAAGCTACACCCGCGATCTCACCGCCCAGGCCAGCGAACGCGTGGCACTGGAGCACGAACTTCGCCGGGCCATCGAGCGCGAAGAGCTGTACCTCTATTACCAACCGAAAATCAGCCTCGACGATCACAGCCTGGTCGGCGCCGAAGCCCTGATCCGCTGGCGCCACCCGAACTTCGGCGATGTGCCACCGGAGCACTTCATCCCGCTGGCGGAAGAGAACGGCATGATTCTGCAAATCGGCGACTGGGTGCTGGAAACCGCCTGCCGGCAGATGTTCGAGTGGGGCCAGATCTATGAATCCCTCGGCCCGCTGTCGGTGAACCTCGCCGGCGCACAACTGCGCCAGCCGAACCTGCTGGGACGCATCGAGCAACTGCTCAAGGACAACCGCCTGCAACCGGAATTACTGCAACTGGAAATTACCGAAAACTTCATCATGAGCCAGGCTGAAGAAGCCCTGGCGGTGCTGCACCAGCTCAAACACCTGGGCGTGCAACTGGCCATCGACGACTTCGGCACCGGTTATTCCTCGCTGAGTTATCTCAAACGCCTGCCACTGGACATCCTCAAGATCGACCAGTCTTTCGTCCGCGGACTGCCCGACGACCCGCACGACGCGGCGATTGTCCGCGCCATCATCGCCCTGGGCCGCAGCATGCAATTCACCGTGATCGCCGAAGGCGTGGAAACCCAGGCCCAGCAACAATTCCTCGCCGCCGAAGGCTGTGAACAGATCCAGGGCTACATCGTCAGCCTGCCGCTGCCGCCCGAGGAATTCGCCGCGACGTTTCTTCGCATATCCGTATCGGATTTTTCGGATAGCACAGCCGAGAAACCGTCGCTATAATCCGCGGCCTACTGAGGGCCTATAGCTCAGTTGGTTAGAGCAGAGGACTCATAATCCTTTGGTCCACGGTTCAAGTCCGTGTGGGCCCACCAAACATGAAAAAGCCGCGCTTATGTGCGGCTTTTTTTCGCCTGTCGTTTGGCGATTACGGTCGTTACAAGCGCCATACTCGGAAGACTACCGCGAGGTCTGTAGGTTATTTCCCAAGCTGTGTTTTCACTCAGTTTTCGGCCTTGTTGGCCTTTTCTCCGAACGAGTAATCTCCGGGCGCCGCTGTTCGCCAGGGATTACTTTCATGCTCGTGAATGCTGCGCCACTTATAAAAGAATCAGGTGGCCAACAAACATGGATCGACTTAGCTTTGCCCGACCTGCGAACACTGGCCAGGGAGCTTCGCTCGGCCGCAATTGATGAAGTGAAAAGGGCAGACGATGCGCAAGGAGCCCTCAGAATTCTCCTGACTCATTTCGGATTCATCGATGAGGCATTACTCGCAGTCACTATCCTCACACCGATCGGAAACGTTGCGGTCATGAGGGACAAACTCGCCCACATCGTCGAAAAACGCGCTGACTCACGAGAGCGCTACGTTCGGCATGCGATTGACACGCTGACGGGGCCGTTTGAAATATGGAGAGTGCTGTACGACAACGGCGGATACCGCATGGCTTTCATCAACGCCTATGAGGCAAAAAATGACATGCTCGTCGTGGTAGATGTCAGGCACGGACACGTCCTGTGGAACTTCATGCATGCTCCGGCAAGAGCGATGAACAAGCACCGTCAGGGCGAACTTCTCTACAAGAGATACATTCTTCAGGACAAACAAAAAGAGGAGCCTGTTGGCTCCCCTTGAATATTTGAATCCTGATATTGGCATCCTCAGGAAATGGGATGAAGAGGTCTCACCTTACACCGATGTTGCAGCATCGCTGAGGTACCTACGTCTGCTGAGGCCCTGCAAGGCAGCAGATTTCGCGCTCTTGAGGCCATTTTTGATAAAGGCAGCAGGCAAGTCAAATCATTTGTCTGTTCTTTTGTTTCAGTTAAATCCCCCGATCCGGCGGCTGCCTGATCCCCCGCCGCTCAATCAGCGCTCACAAGCGCCTCGCCGTACGAGCCTGTAACATGCAGCCACATTGATCCGTACCGCTGGAGCCTGCCCTTGCCCGACATCCGCCCACCCGTGCTCGATGAAATCGACCGCCAGCTGATCGCTGCCTTGCAAATCAACGCCCGTGAAAGCGTGGCGATGCTGGCCCGACAATTGGGGATCGCCCGCACGACCGTGACTTCACGACTGGCGCGGCTGGAAAAGGCCAAAGTCATCACCGGCTACGGCGTGCGTCTGGGCCAGCGCGTGGTGGACGGCGGATTGCAGGCTTACGTCGGGATCAAGGTGCAGCCACGCTCCGGCAAAGAGGTGTTGCGCCGTTTGAGCGCAATGGCTCAGGTGCAGCAATTGTGCGCGGTGAGTGGCGAATTCGATTATGTGGCGTGGCTGCGGACCGATTCGCCGGAGCAGCTTGATCAACTTCTGGATCAGATCGGCAGCGTAGACGGTGTGGAGAAAACCACGACCTCGATCATTCTCAGCAGCAAGATTGATCGCGGCCATCCAGTCTGACCAATAAAATCGTCAGATTGCAGCACATGCACTCAAAACGACGACACATTGCGTCTTATTAACGTGTTCTACGCTCCCTAGAATGGCTGGCATCTTTTCCTATACTCAGACGCGCCTCCAGCGTCGGGTCGCCAGCAAGGTCAGCCATGAACAAGAACAATCGCCATCCTGCAGACGGTAAGAAACCGATCACCATTTTCGGTCCGGACTTTCCTTTCGCCTTCGACGACTGGATCGAACACCCGGCCGGCCTGGGCAGCATTCCCGAGCACAACCACGGTGCCGAAGTAGCTATTGTCGGTGCCGGCATCGCGGGTCTGGTGGCGGCGTATGAGCTGATGAAACTCGGCTTGAAGCCGGTCGTTTATGAGGCCTCGAAGCTTGGCGGTCGTCTGCGTTCGCAAGCGTTCAACGGTACCGACGGCATCGTCGCCGAGCTCGGCGGCATGCGTTTCCCGGTGTCGTCTACCGCGTTCTATCACTACGTCGACAAACTCGGCCTCGAAACCAAGCCCTTCCCCAACCCGCTGACCCCGGCCTCCGGCAGCACCGTGATCGACCTGGAAGGAAAAACCCATTACGCACAGAGCCTGAAGGATCTTCCTGCACTGTTCCAGGAAGTGGCTGACGCCTGGGCTGACGCTCTGGAGGCTGGCTCACAGTTCGCCGATATCCAGCAGGCGATCCGCGACCGTGACGTGCCGCGCCTGAAAGAGCTGTGGAACACACTGGTACCGCTGTGGGACGACCGCACCTTCTACGACTTCGTCGCCACGTCGAAAGCCTTCGCCAAACTGTCGTTCCATCACCGCGAAGTGTTCGGCCAGGTTGGTTTCGGTACCGGCGGCTGGGACTCGGACTTCCCCAACTCGATGCTGGAAATCTTCCGCGTGGTGATGACCAACTGCGACGATCACCAGCACCTGGTGGTCGGCGGTGTGGAACAAGTACCGCAAGGCATCTGGCGTCATGCGCCGGAGCGCTGCGTACACTGGCCGGCAGGCACCAGCCTGAAATCGCTGCATCACGGTGCCCCGCGCTCCGGGGTAAAGAAAATCGCCCACGCGCCTGACGGACGTTTCGCGGTCACCGACAACAATGGCGACACCCGCGAATACGCCGCTGTACTGACCACCTGCCAGAGCTGGCTGCTGACCACCCAGATCGAATGCGACGAAACCCTGTTCTCGCAAAAGATGTGGATGGCACTGGACCGCACGCGCTACATGCAATCATCGAAGACCTTCGTGATGGTCGACCGCCCGTTCTGGAAGGACAAGGACCCGGAAACCGGCCGCGACCTGATGAGCATGACCCTCACCGATCGCCTGACCCGCGGCACCTATCTGTTCGACAACGGCGACGACAAACCCGGTGTGATCTGCCTTTCGTACTCGTGGATGAGCGATGCGCTGAAGATGCTCCCGCACCCGGTGGAAAAACGCGTGAAACTGGCGCTGGATGCGTTGAAGAAGATCTACCCGAAAGTCGACATCGCCGCGCGGATCATCGGCGATCCGATCACCGTGTCGTGGGAAGCCGACCCGCACTTCCTCGGTGCGTTCAAGGGCGCCCTGCCCGGCCACTATCGCTACAACCAGCGCATGTACGCGCACTTCATGCAGGACGACATGCCGCCGGAGCAGCGCGGCATTTTCATCGCCGGCGACGACGTATCGTGGACGCCGGCCTGGGTGGAAGGCGCGGTGCAGACGTCGCTTAACGCGGTGTGGGGAATCATGAAGCACTTCGGCGGGTCCACACATAAAGAGAACCCTGGCCCGGGTGATGTGTTCAACGACATCGGCCCGATCGCCCTGCCCGAGTAAGAGGAATCTTCAATGCGTGTAGCCCTTTACCAATGTCCACCGCTGCCACTGGAACCCGCCGCCAACCTTCAGCGCCTGCACCAACTGGCGATGGAGGCCAAAGGCGCCGACCTGCTGGTGGTGCCGGAGATGTTCCTGACCGGCTACAACATCGGCAAGGAGGCGGTCGCGACATTGGCCGAGGTCTACAACGGTGAGTGGGCCCAGCAAGTCGGACGGATCGCCAAGGCTGCCGGCCTGGCGATTCTTTATGGCTACCCGGAGCGCACCGCCGAAGGACAGATCTACAACGCTGTGCAGTTGATCGACTCAAGCGGCGAGCGCCTGTGCAATTACCGCAAGACGCATCTGTTCGGCGATCTGGATCGTTCGATGTTCAGTCCCGGCGATGGTGAGTTCCCCATCGTCGAGCTCAACGGCTGGAAGCTCGGTTTCCTGATCTGCTACGACCTGGAGTTCCCGGAAAACGCCCGGCGCCTGGCCCTTGAAGGCGCCGAGCTGATTCTGGTGCCGACAGCCAACATGATTCCTTTCGATTTCATTGCCGATGTTTCCGTGCGCTCTCGCGCCTTTGAAAACCAGTGCTACGTGGCGTACGCCAACTATTGCGGCCACGAAGGCGACATCCATTACTGCGGGCAAAGCAGCATCGCCGCGCCGGATGGCAGCCGCATTGCTCAGGCCGGGCTGGATGAAGCCTTGATCGTCGGCGAGCTGGATCGCCAGTTGATGGTCGACTCGCGCAGCGCCAACCGCTACTTCAACGACCGCCGCCCCGAACTTTACGACGCGCTCAACAAGCGCTAATCCGCTAGCATTGGCACTTCACTGTTCTGGAAGTGCCCATGCCTGCGCCGACTCATCCCCGTCCCCACACCGAAACCCTGGCCAACGGCTTGCGCGTGACCCTGCGTCACGTGCCCGGCCTGAAGCGCAGCGCCGCCGCGTTGCGGGTGGCTGCCGGCAGTCATGACGTGCCGTTGGCGTGGCCGGGGCTGGCGCACTTCCTTGAGCATTTACTGTTCCTAGGCACCGAGCGTTTTCCCGCACAGCAAGGGCTGATGGCCTACGTGCAAGGTCACGGCGGTCAGGTGAATGCCAGCACCCGCGAGCGCACCACCGATTTCTTCTTTGAGTTGCCGCCGGCGTCCTTCAGTGGTGGGCTGGAGCGTCTATCAGACATGCTCGCCCGACCGCTTATGAATCCGGACGATCAGGTGCGGGAACGGGAAGTGTTACAGGCGGAGTTTGTCGCGTGGTCGCAGGATGCTGCGGCTCAGCAGAAAGAGGCGCTGTTCGAGGGATTGTCGGCAGCGCATCCTTTGCGCGGCTTTCATGCCGGAAACCGCGACAGCCTGCCGGTTGAACAAGCGGATTTTCAGCAGGCGTTGAGAGATTTCCATCAGCAGTTTTACCGCACCGGGCAGATGATCCTGAGTCTGGTCGGGCCGCAGAGCGTGGAAGAACTGCGAGCGCTGGCGGAGCAGTTTGCCGCCGCGCTGACGGCTGGGGATAAAACTTCACAGGCAGCCCCCGTTCGCTTGATGGACACTCCACAGGCAAGTTATCAACAGGTCGGCGAACGGAACGGCAATCTGCTGTTTGCGTTGGAGGACTTGCCGGAGTCGTCGGCCGAAGCACTGGCATTTCTCTGTCACTGGTTGAACAGCGCCAAACCCGGTGGGCTGCTCGCTCACTTGCAACAGCAGGGATTCGCGGAAGGCTTACAGGCCTGTGTGCCCTATCAATTTGCTGAGCAGGCAGTTCTGCATCTTCAGTTCACTGGGGCATCCGGGTCACTCGACGCTCTCCGCGCACAGTTTCTCGACTGGTTGAGCTTCTTCGCAGCGCAGCAGGACTGGCCGGCGTTGCGTCAGGAGTATGCAATGCTGCTTGAACGGCAGCAGCAGGTCAGCGGCGCGTTGCAGCTGGCGCGAATCGACAGCGAACGACTTGAAAACGGCCTCTGCGATTCGGCCGTTGCGGCGCTGAAAGTGATTCTCGGCAAAATCGGCACTGTGGATAACTTCAGCAGCCACTGGCATCTACCCGCTGCCAATCCGTTCCTGCGCGCAGCCGAACCGCTGGCCAACGCCGGCCTGATCCGCGGCCAGACCAGCGCCCACCGAGGTCTGCGCACGTTCGCTCAGGATCGCTCGCGCAGCCGTCGCGAACGCTCGCCAATGCAATTCAGCCAGGCGCTGCCGGATAACGGTGACGAAGGTGCGGTATATGTTCGCTGGCAGACGGAAGCAGCGGCCACGGCCGAGCTGCAAGCGAAACTGCAACGCAGTCTGCGGGAGGTTTCTGACGACGCGCGTCAGGCCGGGGTCGAATTGTCCTTCAACGCCACGGGTAATCAGTGGCTGCTGAATCTCACCGGCCTGCAGGACACGCTGCCCGTTGTGCTGGAGCACGCGCTGAAATCTCTGACACAAGTGGGCGCCGACTCCGCGAAAGGCGAGCCGCAACCTGCGCTGATACCGATCCGCCAACTGCTCAAGGCATTGCCCGAAAAGTGCCTGACAGCGGTAGGCGAATCCGATGACGCCGCGCACCTGTGGACAACTTCCCGCTGGGACGGTCTGGCTTTGGGGCTAAACCAACAAACCCAGTCAGCCATGGGTCTGGCCCTGAGTCGCATCCCCGGCATCCCGGACAATCAAATTCCCGCACCTTCTGTCATGAAGGCTGAGCTCCAGTGGAGTCAGATCGACAGCGACTCCAGCGAACACGCCTTGTTGCTGTTCTGCCCGACCGCCAGCCACCAAATCGCTGACGAAGCCGCGTGGCGCCTGCTCGCGCACCTGTGCCAGACACCGTTCTACCAACGCCTGCGCGTCGAACTGCAACTGGGTTATGCGGTGTTCAGCGGGTTGCGCCAGATTCATGGCCAGAGCGGATTGCTGTTCGGTGTGCAATCGCCCACGGCCACCGCCGCGCAATTGCTCGACCACATTCAGCAGTTTCTCGATGGCCTGCCAGCCCTTGTCGAACAGCTGGATGCCGCCAGCCTCACTCAGCAACGCCAGACGCTTGCCGATCAGTTCGATGACAACGTCCTGTCCGGCAAAGATGCGGCCGAACTCCTGTGGCAGGCCCGCCTCGCCGGCCACTCGTCGGATTATCTGCTGCAATTACGCAGAGCAATCGCTCAACTGGATCGCCCGGCGTTGCTGGCCGCCGCACAACGTCTGATCCGCGCCGAGGGCGGCTGGCACGGTCTGGCCAACCGCCCTTCGCCGGGCGCGCCCTGGCACGCGGCTAAATGATCATTACCGGGGCTGCAAGGAGCTTTCTCAAAGATTCACGGGCAAAGCCCCTGAAATTTTGAGTAACATAGCCACCTAACTATTTGGAACATCCCCGCGCTGCCGTGGACTATACCTATGGATAGCGCTATCTCACCCACCTGAAAAAGGAGTCACCCGATGGCTTGGACCAAACCTGCTTACACCGACCTGCGCATCGGCTTCGAAGTCACCATGTACTTCGCCAGCCGCTGAGTCCTGCCTCAAGCAGAACACTGCAGTGCAACGCCTCGGCTCGCCGGGGCGTTTTATTTTCAGCGTTGAAATGATGGAGCGTTCATGTTCGTTCAGATTCTGGGTTCGGCCGCCGGTGGCGGTTTTCCGCAGTGGAACTGCAACTGCGTCAATTGCGCCGGTTTTCGCGACGGCAGCCTGAATGCCCAGGCCCGTACCCAATCGTCCATTGCCATCTCCGATGACGGCGTGAACTGGGTGCTGTGCAACGCCTCCCCGGACATCCGCGCGCAGCTTCAGAGCTTCGCCCCGATGCAACCGGGCCGCGCCCTGCGTGACACCGGCATCAGCGCGATCATCCTGATGGACAGCCAGATCGACCACACCACCGGCCTGCTCAGCCTGCGCGAAGGTTGCCCGCATCAGGTCTGGTGCACGGACATGGTCCACGAAGACCTGAGCACCGGTTTCCCGCTGTTCACCATGCTCAAGCACTGGAACGGCGGGCTGGACTGGAACCGCATCGAACTCGACCAGAGCTTCACCGTCGCTGCGTGCCCGAACCTGCGCTTCACCCCGCTGCCGTTGCGCAGCGCCGCGCCGCCCTACTCGCCGCACCGCTTCGACCCGCACCCGGGCGACAACATCGGCCTGATCGTCGAAGACCTCAGCACCGGCGGCAAACTGTTCTACGCCCCGGGCCTGGGCAAGGTCGACGCGCCGCTGCTGGAAATCATGGCCGGCAGCGACTGCGTGCTGGTGGACGGGACGATGTGGGACGACGATGAAATGCAGCGCCGTGGCGTCGGCACCCGCACCGGCCGCGAAATGGGCCATCTGGCGCAGAATGGCCCTGGCGGCATGCTCGAAGTGCTGGAACAGCTTCCCGAGCAGCGCAAGGTGCTTATCCACATCAACAACACCAACCCGATTCTCGACGAAGACTCGCCGGAGCGCGCGGAACTGGTTCGGCGCAATGTTGAAGTGGCGTATGACGGCATGAGCATCGTCCTGTAACGAATGCCCGGAGAACTGCAATGACCGACACCCCGCTTTCCCCCACCGAATTCGAGGCGGCCCTGCGCGCCAAGGGCGCCTATTACCACATTCATCACCCGTATCACGTGGCGATGTATGAAGGCCGGGCCACCCGCGAGCAGATCCAGGGCTGGGTCGCCAACCGCTTCTACTATCAGGTGAACATCCCCCTGAAAGACGCGGCGATCCTCGCCAACTGCCCGGATCGCGAGATCCGCCGCGAGTGGATTCAGCGCCTGCTCGACCACGACGGCGCCCCCGGTGAAGATGGCGGCATCGAAGCCTGGCTGCGCCTCGGCCAGGCCGTCGGTCTCGATCCGGATCAATTGCGCTCCCAGGAACTGGTGCTGCCCGGCGTGCGTTTCGCCGTCGACGCTTACGTCAACTTCGCCCGCCGCGCCAGTTGGCAGGAGGCCGCCAGCAGCTCGCTGACCGAGCTGTTCGCGCCCCAGATCCACCAGTCGCGCCTCGACAGCTGGCCGCAGCATTACCCGTGGATCGACCCGGCCGGCTACGAATATTTCCGCACCCGTCTCGGCCAGGCCCGGCGCGATGTCGAGCATGGTCTGGCGATCACGCTGGAGCACTACAAGACTCGCGAAGGTCAGGAGCGCATGCTGGAAATTCTCCAGTTCAAACTGGACATTCTTTGGAGCATGCTCGATGCCATGAGCATGGCCTACGAACTGAACCGCCCGCCGTATCACAGCGTCACCGATCAACGGGTCTGGCATAAAGGAATCGCCTTATGAGTTTCGACCGCAGCAAGACCCCGACCTGGCGTCCCGGCTACCGTTTTCAGTACGAACCGGCACAGAAAGGCCATGTGCTGCTGTACCCGGAAGGCATGATCAAACTCAATGAAAGTGCCGCATTGATCGGCGGCCTGATCGACGGTGAGCGGGATGTCGCGGCGATCATTGCCGAACTCGACAGACAGTTCCCCGGCGTGCCCGAGCTCGGTGACGACATCGAGCAATTCATGGAGGTTGCCCGTGCGCAGCACTGGATCACCCTTGACTGATCTGCCGCCCAAGCCTGAGGTCGGTCTGCCGCTGTGGCTGCTCGCCGAGCTGACTTACCGCTGCCCGCTGCAATGCCCGTACTGCTCCAATCCGCTGGATTTCGCCGAGCAGGGCAAAGAGCTGAGCACCGAGCAGTGGATCAAGGTGTTCCGCGAGGCGCGGGAGATGGGCGCGGCGCAACTGGGATTCTCCGGGGGCGAGCCGCTGGTGCGCCAGGACCTCGCCGAGCTGATCCGTGAAGCGCGCCAGTTGGGTTTCTACACCAACCTGATCACCTCCGGCATCGGCCTGACCGAGCAGAAGATCAGCGACTTCAAGAAGGCCGGGCTCGATCACATCCAGATCAGCTTCCAGGCCAGCGACGAGCAAGTGAACAACCTGCTCGCCGGCTCGAAAAAAGCCTTCGCGCAGAAACTGGAAATGGCCCGCGCCGTGAAGGCCCACGGCTATCCGATGGTGCTGAACTTCGTCACTCATCGGCACAACATCGACAAGATCGACCGCATCATCGAACTGTGCATTGCGCTGGAGGCCGACTTTGTCGAACTCGCCACCTGCCAGTTCTACGGCTGGGCGCAGCTCAATCGTGTCGGCCTGTTGCCGACCAAGGAACAACTGGTTCGCGCCGAACGCATCACCAACGAATACCGCGCAAAACTGGAAGCCGAAGGGCATCCGTGCAAGCTGATTTTCGTCACCCCGGACTACTACGAAGAGCGCCCGAAAGCCTGCATGAACGGCTGGGGCAGTCTGTTTCTGACAGTCACACCGGACGGCACCGCCCTGCCCTGTCATGGCGCCCGACAGCTGCCGGTACAATTTCCCAATGTGCGCGACCACAGCATGCAGCACATCTGGTACGACTCGTTCGGCTTCAACCGCTTTCGCGGCTATGACTGGATGCCCGAGCCGTGCCGCTCCTGTGACGAAAAGGAACAGGATTTCGGCGGCTGCCGCTGCCAGGCCTTCATGCTCACCGGCGACGCGAGCAATGCCGACCCGGTGTGCAGCAAGTCCGAACATCACGGCGTGATCCTCAAGGCCCGCGAAGAAGCCGAGCACGCCACCCAGACCATCGAACAACTGGCCTTTCGCAATGAACGAAACTCGCGACTCATCGCCAAAGGCTGAGCCTTTCAGCGCCACCGCTGCGGTTGCCGCCGGCGTGGACTTCGCCGAATTGCAGCTCGGCGCCCGTGGTTTGTTCTGGAATGAATATCGCCCGACAGACGCCGCGTGCCGGATCTGGCACTGGCGCGATGGTGTGGCGAAATGTCTGACGCCTACGGGTTTCAGCGTGCGCAGCCGGGTGTACGAATATGGCGGTGGGGCGTTTTGCCTGACGCCTGACGGGCTGGTTTTCGTCAACGAGGCGGATCAACAGCTGTATCGCCAAACGCTGGACGGCGAGCCCGTGGCATTGACGTCTGGCGAGTGTCGTTATGGCGATCTGAACTACGCCGACGGGCAGGTGCTGGCCGTTGAAGAGAACGGTGATCGCCATCGGCTGGTGGCTATCGATCTGGCGAATGGCGAGCGTCATAGGCTGATTGAAGGCTCGGATTTTTATGCATCGCCGATCATCAGCCCTGATGGGCAGCGCCTGGCGTGGATCGAGTGGAGCCGTCCGCATCAGCCGTGGACATCCACACGACTGATGCTCGCCGAGCGCTCGGATAGCGGGTTTTCCGTCCCACGCTGTGTGGCGGGTGAAACCCTTGAAGAGTCGATCCAGCAACCGCGTTTCGATGCCAATGGCCGACTGGGCTGTCTGACCGATCGTGGTGGTTATTGGCAACCGTGGGTCGAGTCGGCAAACGGTTTGCAACCGTTAGCTAGCGCCGAAGCCGATCACGCTCCAGCCCCATGGCAACTTGGCGGCTGCACCTGGCTGCCCACCGGCGAAAGCTTTCTGGCGAGCTGGAGCGAAGGCGGTTTCGGTCGTCTGGCGCTCAACGGCGAAGACTTCACCGGCGACTACAGTCGCTTCCGGCATCTGGCTGTCGATGATCAATTTGTCTACTGCATTGCCGCCTCACCGATCAGCCCTTCAGCGGTGATCGCCATCGATCGCGACTCGGGCGAAGTGAACGTCCTGGCCGGCGGTGTTGCACCGCTGCCAGCCGAGCGCATCAGCCGACCGCAAACCCTGCGCTACCCCAGTGATTCGGGTGAAGCACACGGTTTCTTTTACCCGGCCACGAATGGCGATGCGAAACCGCCGCTGGTGGTGTTCATCCACGGCGGCCCGACATCAGCCTGCTACCCGATGCTCGACCCGCGCATTCAGTACTGGACACAACGAGGCTTCGCCGTCGCCGATCTCAACTACCGAGGCAGCAGCGGTTATGGCCGGGAGTATCGGCAGGCGCTGCATCTGAGTTGGGGCGCGGTGGACGTCGAGGATGCGTGTGCGGTCGTGGCCTACCTTAATGATCGCGGCATGATCGACGGCGAACGTGCATTCATCCGTGGCGGCAGCGCCGGTGGTTACACGACGCTATGTGCCCTGGCGTTCCATCAGGTATTTCGCGCCGGCGCCAGCCTGTACGGCGTCAGCGACCCGGTGGCCCTGGCCCGCGCAACACACAAGTTCGAAGGCGATTACCTGGACTGGCTGATCGGCGACCCAGAGAAGGACGCCGAACGCTACGCCGCCCGCACGCCGTTACTGCACGCAGGCAACATCCGCGTACCGGTGATTTTCTTTCAGGGTGAACTGGACGCCGTCGTCGTGCCGCAACAGACCCGCGACATGGTCGCGGCTCTGGAGCAAAACGGCATTGAGGTCGAGGCGCATTACTACGCCGACGAACGCCACGGCTTCCGCCGGGCCGCCAACCAGGCCCATGCGCTGGAGCAGGAATGGCGGTTCTACCGGCGAGTGATGGGTTTGACGGACTGAGACTCAGCGTTTGGCGATGATGTACACCGCATGCACGATCCCCGGGATGTAACCGCACAACGTCAGCAGAATGTTCAGCCAGAACGCGCCGCCGAACCCGACCTGCAGAAATACACCCAGTGGCGGCAACAGAATGGCAATGATGATGCGGATAAAGTCCATGGGGCAGCTCCTGATTGGGGGTTGGCTCACCTGAGCCATACAAGCTAATCGACCTGTGCCGTTTGTCAGGGTTCAGTGCAAACCGCAATCTCGCCATCTGATTGCCATTACCCGGCCACAAAAAAACGCCCCACGCCAAAAGAATCAGGCGTGGGGCGTGCGTTATACCGCGAGACGGTTCTTGAATTCGGGTGGGAAACCTCAGCTCAGACGGCAATCCCTTTGCGGCATTGCAGTTGCGCGGTGCGTACCCGGGAGAAGGCACGGGCCAGGCGCAAAAGCATTTCGTCGATGTTGGCCTTGCTGACAGTGAGCGCCGGGGTGAAGCGCAGGCAGTTGGCTTGTGGGGCGTTGAGCAGCAAGCCTTCGTGAAGCGCGGCTTTAACGACGGCCTCGGCGGAGTCTTCCGACAGGGTCAGTCCCCAGAACAGCCCTTGCCCGCGCAACTCGCCATGTTCATAACGATGGGCCAGACGGGCGAGCCCTTCGCGCAGATGCTGGCCGTTGTCCCGGATCTGTTCGAGAAAGGCGCGATCCTGCACGCTGTCGAGCACCACCAGGCCTGCGGCGGTCATCAGCGCGTTGCCATGATGCGTACCGCCCAATTCCCCAGGATCGAAACAGCAAGCCTTGCCTCGCGCCAGCAGCGCCGCCAGAGGCACGCCACCGCCGAGACCTTTGCCGAGCACGACGATATCGGCGCGCACCCCATAGGACTGTTCGGCGAGCAAGGTGCCACAGCGGCCGATGCCAGTCTGAACCTCGTCGAGAATCAGCAGAATCCCCAACTCCCGGCACAAACGTTCGACACCCTTGAGGTAATGCTCGGTCGCCGGGATCACCCCGGCATCGCTCTGGATCGGCTCGAGCATGATGGCCACGGTCTGCGCATCCACCGCCGCATGCAGTGCCGGCAGGTCATTGAACGGCACCAGATCGAAACCCGGCAGCAACGGTGCGAAGCGGTTGTGCAGGTTGCAACTGTCCGACGCCGAAATCGTCGCCAGACTACGTCCGTGACAGCCTTGTCTGGCGACAATGATCCGCGAGGCGCCGCCGCGATGCAGCTGGCCCCATTTGCGCGCCAGTTTGATCGCCGCCTCACAGGCTTCGCTACCGCTGTTGAGCAGATAGGCCTGATCACTGCCAGTGCTCGCACAAAGACGTTCGGCAAGGCTGAGCATGCCGCGGTTGTACAAATTGAAACCGGGATTGATCAGGGCCTGGGCCTGGCTGGCGATAGCCTTGACCAGCGCCGAAGGACTGTGGCCGAGGCTGTTGGCACCGCCGGCCTGGGAAAAGTCCAGGTAGGCGCGGTCATTGCTGTCCCACAGCCAGGAACCCTGGCCGCGAACGAATACCTGCTGCGGACGCTCGACGCTGGGCATCAGGCGCTCGGCATTCAAGCCATCAGCGGCATCCGATTCACGGGTTTCAAAAGCCAGGTCATCGAGGCTCGGCGTGTGGCGCCGCAAACTGAACAGATTCATTGAAAAAAACCTCGATCGAGGTTTTTTGAACTGCCTATGCAAACACTTTCAAAACAAACGCTGGTCATTGCGCTTTCCGGCCCTGTAAGCCTTGTGAATGCGGTTAGACTAGGCCGGTTCACGGCGTCGAGCCATTTCGATTTCCCAGCATTTTCGATAAGTGTTACTTATGGATTTCAAACAACTGCGTTATTTCGTCGCGGTCTACGAAGAAGGTCATGTCGGACGCGCCGCCGAGCGTCTGTCGATCTCTCAACCCGCGCTGTCCCAGCAGATTCGCCACCTGGAACAAAACCTCGACGTCACCCTGTTCGAACGCAGCAGTAAACGCCTGTTACCGACCCTCGCCGCCCACACCTTGTACAACCACGCCTTGCCACTGCTCGACGGCATGCAGCGTGCGCGAGAAGCGCTGGGCAACTTCAAGGGTCAGGCGCTGCGCACATTGGCGATCGGCGTGCTGCAAACCGTGCACACCAGCCTGGTGCCGCAAATGCTGGAGAGAGTGCGCAAGGCCCAGCCGCATCTGGTGGTGCAGATTTATGAACTGACGGGGCTTGAGATCGAACGGCGGTTGCTCAACGGCTCGCTGGACATCGGCATCAGCTATCTACCGCCACGCCAGCCGGGGCTGCACGGCGTGATGTTGTACGAAGATGAACTGACACTGGTCATCCCGGCGGATCATCCGCTGCGGGAATTCAAGAAAGTCTCGATGAGCCAAGCTGCCGAATTGCCGATGCTCCTACTGGGCGAAGAATTTCAGATCCGTCAGATCTGGCAGGCCCAACTGGCCAGCCTCGGACGTCGCCCGCAAGTGCAGGCCGAGCTGAACAACATGGTGGGGATTCTCGACAGCCTGCCGCATACCCGTCTGGCGACGGTGCTGCCCGGTCGTTCGCAAAAGGAGTACGACGATCAGGATCTGCTGTGGAAACCGTTAAGTGAGCCACGTGTACCGTTGAAGGTCGGGCTGGTGTGTCGCGATGTGCAACGCCAGCAGGCGCCATTGGCCTTGCTGCGAACGTTGCTGGAAGAGGTGATGCAGCGTGAGGACAAACCGCTGAAAGGTGCGCCGCCGCTGGACGCGCTGAGCTGAAAACTTTTCTGCGGGCATAAGAAAACCCCGCCGAAGCGGGGCTTTGCAGACTGTTTCCCTGACATCCATTTCACTCCGCCACCCTGGCAGAATCCTACGTGTCCGTGTTGTTGCTTTGCGCTTCCTGCGCGACGTCCATGGAAAGTAGATTAGCTCTGGATCCAATCCCCGCCTATGGGAGAACAGCAGCACGTCATGTAAGCGATCGCTTACATGACGTTACATCATCAGAACTGCGCAGCGTCCAGCAGGAACAGCGACTCGCTTCCAGCCTTGACCGACGCGCTCAACGAGTGAATCCGCGGCAGCAGACGGGCGAAATAGAACCGCGCCGTGCCGAGTTTGCTCGCGTAGAAATCGTCCTGCGCTTCTTTGCCCAGCGACGCCTTGGCCATCAGCGCCCACATGTACGCGTAAGCGGTGTAGCCGAATACTTGCAGGTACTCGACCGACGCCGCGCCGATTTCGTTCGGGTTGGTTTTCGCCCGGTCCAGCAGCCACGAAGTCAGCTCGTCGAGGGTCTCGACAGCATCATTCAGCGGCTTGGTGAACTCGCCCAGATCGGCACTGGCGGTCGCAGTGAAATGGCGGATCTCGTCGGCGAACAGCTTGTAGAACGCGCCGCCGCTGCCGACGATCTTGCGCCCCACCAGGTCCAGCGCCTGAATGCCGTTGGTGCCTTCGTAGATCTGGGTGATGCGCACGTCACGCACCAGTTGCTCCTGGCCCCACTCACGGATGTAGCCGTGGCCGCCGAAGATCTGCTGACCGTGGACGGTGGTTTCCAGACCCAGATCGGTCAGGAACGCCTTGGCCACTGGCGTCAGCAAGGCCACCAGATCCTCTGCACGCTTGCGGGTGGCGGCGTCTTCACTGAATTTAGCGGTGTCGAGCTGCATCGCCACGTAGGTGGAGAACGCACGGCCGCCTTCGTTCGAGGCTTTCATGGTCAGCAGCATGCGACGCACGTCCGGGTGAACGATGATCGGGTCAGCGACCTTGTCCTTGTTCTGCGCGCCGGTCGGCGAACGGCTTTGCAGGCGGTCGCGGGCGTATTCGATGGCGTTCTGGTACGAGCGCTCGCCGGTGGCCAGGCCCTGGATGCCGACCCCCAGACGCTCGTAGTTCATCATGGTGAACATCGCGGCCAGGCCCTTGTTTGGCTCGCCGACCAGGTAACCCACTGCTTCGTCGAAGTTCATCACGCACGTGGCCGAAGCCTGGATGCCCATCTTGTGTTCGATCGAACCGCAGTTCGCCGGGTTGCGCGCGCCCAGGCTGCCATCGGCATTGACCATGAACTTCGGCACCAGGAACAGTGAAATGCCTTTCGGCCCCGCTGGTGCGTCCGGCAGTTTGGCCAGTACCAGGTGGATGATGTTTTCGGTCAGGTCGTGCTCACCGCCGGTGATGAAGATCTTGGTGCCGCTGACCTTGTAGGAACCGTCGGCCTGAGGTTCGGCCTTGGTGCGAATGATGCCCAGGTCGGTGCCGGCGTGTGGCTCGGTCAGGCACATGGAACCGGCCCAGACACCGGCGTACATGTTCGGCAGGTAAGCGGCTTTCAGCTCTTCGCTGGCGTGGGCGTTGATCGACAGGCAAGCGCCGGCGGTCAGCATCGGGTACAGACCGAAGGACAGGCTGGCGGAGTTGACCATCTCTTCGACCTGGGCCGAGACGGCTTTTGGCATGCCCATGCCGCCGTAGGCCGGATCACCGCCAACACCGACCCAGCCGCCTTCGGCATACGTCTGATAAGCCTGTGGGAAACCGGCCGGCGTAGTGACGGCACCGTCGGCCCAGTGGCAACCTTCTTCATCGGCGGCACGGCTCAGGGGCGCAATGCTTTTGCTGGTGACCTTGCCGGCCTCTTCGAGAATGGCCTCAACGGTTTCCGCGTCCACCGTCTCGGCCAGGGCCGGCAGTTCGGCCCAGAGTTTGGCGACTTCGAACACTTCATTGAGGACGAAGCGCATATCGCGCAGCGGCGCTTTGTAGTCAGCCATGGCAAACCTCGCAAAGATCTAAACAGGTGATTCGTGGAAGGGTGTTTTCGTTGAGCTGGAGTGTAACCCAACAACTTTTGCGACACATAGGGTCAGGCGGTGACTGATTTGTTATTTTTAGTCACCAGCAATCAACCATAAAGAAGCCCGCAATCAGCGGGCTCTTTTGTTTAACAGTGGCGTGTTACAGCGAAAACAACTGCGCCGGCAGTTTCATCAGGCAATCGCTACCCGCCTCGATCGCCGCACGATGCGCAGCGGTGCGCGGGAGCAACCGCTTGAAGTAAAACTCGCACGTCGCCAGTTTGCCCTGACAGAAATCGCCATCACCCTCCCCCGACTCCAGCTGAGTCTGAGCGACCAGCGCCATGCGCAGCCACAGGTAGCCGAGAACGATGTAACCGCTGTACATCAGGTAATCCACCGAAGCCGCGCCGACTTCATCCGGGTTCTTCATCGCGGCCATACCGACCTTCATGGTCAGCTCGCCCCATTGCTGATTGAGGTCATCGAGTTGCGCGACAAACCCGCCCAGTTGCGCATGACCGGCATTGGCAGCACAGAACTTGTGAACGATTTTGGTGAAGTTGCGCAGCAGTTTGCCCTGGCTGCCGAGCACTTTGCGCCCGAGCAGATCCAGCGCCTGAATGCCGTTGGTGCCTTCGTAGATCGGTGCAATGCGGCAATCGCGAACCAGTTGCTCCATACCCCACTCGCGGATAAATCCATGGCCGCCGAACACTTGCATGCCGAGGTTGGTCACCTCCAGGCCGGTGTCGGTCATGAACGCCTTGCAGATCGGAGTCAGGAACGCCAACAGGTCTTCGGCCTCCTGACGCGCCTCGGCGTCCGGGCTCAGGTGCGCGACATCGAGCATCTGCGCGGTGAAATAGGTCAGCGCACGGTTGCCTTCGTTGAAGGCTTTCATGGTCAGCAGCATGCGTCGCACGTCCGGGTGGACGATGATCGGATCCGCCGGTTTTTCCGGTGCTTTGGCGCCGGTCAGGGCGCGCATCTGCAGGCGGTCGTTGGCGTATTTGATTGCGCCCTGGAAACTCGCTTCGCCCAGACACAGGCCCTGCATCCCGGTGCCGAGACGCGCGTGGTTCATCATGGTGAACATGCAATTCAGGCCCTTGTTCGGCTCGCCGATCAGGAAGCCTTTGGCTTCGTCGAAGTTCAGCACGCAGGTGGCCGAGGCCTTGATGCCCATTTTGTGCTCGATCGAGCCGCAGGAAACACCGTTGCGCTTACCCGCCTCCCCGGAGGCGTCCGGGAGAAATTTCGGCACGATAAACAGCGAAATGCCCTTGGTCCCCGCCGGTGCGTCCGGCAGTTTGGCCAGCACCAGATGAATGATGTTGTCGCTCATGTCGTGCTCGCCGGCGGAGATGAAAATCTTGCTGCCGGTCACTTCATAACTGCCGTCGGCCTGAGGCACCGCGCGGGTCTTGATGATGCCCAGATCGGTGCCGCAATGGGCTTCGGTCAGGCACATGGTGCCGGTCCACTGACCCGCAGTGAGTTTGCGCAGATAGGTGTTTTTCTGCTCGTCGGTGCCGTGGGCGTGGATCGCCGACATGGCGCCATGGGTCAGGCCCGGGTACATGCCCCACGAGGTGTTGCTGGAGGCGACCATTTCGCTGATCACCAGCCCTAGCGAACTCGGCAGGCCCTGGCCGCCGTAAGCCGGATCTGCCGCCAGACCGTGCCAGCCGCCTTCCACGTATTGTGCGAAGGCTTGCTTGAAGCCTGTAGGCGTTGTCACCACGCCATTGTCGAAATGGCAGCCCTCTTCATCGCCGCTGCGATTGAGCGGTGCCAGAACGTTCTCACAGAACTTCGCGCCTTCGTCGAGGATCGCGTTGATCATGTCCGGGCTGGCGTCGTGGGCGCCGAGGGCCGCGTACTGAGTGTGGAAGTCAAAGACGTGGTCGATCAGAAAGCGCATATCGCGCAACGGAGCTTTGTACTCGGGCATGGTGGCTTCTCCTTCAGCAGATTGCTTCAACCTACTGCCGGCCACCCTGCCCCACAATCACTGTCCAGACGCTGAATGCGCCGTCATCACTCAACCTGCGGCGCTGTCCATGCGCACCGCGCCACGGCGGTTCTGACCGAACGCCATCACGCAGTTTCGGCCTGCGCCCTTGGCGCTGTAGAGCGCCTGGTCAGCGGATTTCAGCACCTCTTCCGGAGTACGTTGTTCCAGGCGTTCGGCCACGCCGATGCTGACCGTGACCGACACGCTGGACGCCCCCGAACCCGAGCGGCGCTGACGGCCCTGCTGATCATCCTGCGGGCGACTTTCCTGATTGCGCAGCTGAATGTTGTAGGACGCAATCGACTCGCGGATGACTTCCAGGTGCGGCATGCACTCTTCGAGGGTCTTGCCCGCAAACACCAGGGCGAATTCCTCGCCACCGTAGCGATACGCCCTACCACCGCCGCTGATTTTGGACAGCTTGCTGGCGACCAGACGCAACACCTGATCCCCCACGTCGTGGCCGTGGGTGTCGTTGAATTTCTTGAAATGATCGACGTCGCTCATCGCCAGCACATAGTTGCGACCCAGACGCTGCATGCGCTCGTTGAGTGCGCGGCGGCCCGGCAAACCGGTAAGTTCGTCGCGAAAGGCCATTTGATACGCCTCGTGCGCTACCGCTGCCGCAATCATCAGCATGACCTGGCTGCACATGATGTTCAGGGTGAACGGCAGGATGAAGGTTTTCGGCAGCATCCAGAACACCCCGAGCAACCCCACCAGTTGCGCCGCATGCAGCGGACGCGGGTTGCGCCAGTATTGCCAGGCCAGGAGCAGGAACGCCGAGATGAACACCGGATACGACAACTGGATCAGGCTCATCCATGCGCCATGCAGCGCCGGCCAGCGGATCTCGGAAAGCCACATCAGCAACGCCTGCGGGTAACTTTGCTCAAGTCCCAGCGCCACGCTGCCAAACGCCAGCAGCACGGCGAAGCGCGCGACCATGTCCTGAAACAGATGCGTGCGTTCCTGCCATGCGGCGAACAGACCGAACAGCAACGGCAGCAACAGACAGACCAAGTGGAACACCACGGCCGCATCTTCGCGCACCTTGCCGTTGTCGCGGTAATAGTCCGTCTGGGTGTCGAGCAGGAAGTAGGCGATGTACACCGTGACCATCAGGAACAGCTCGCGCTGGCGTCGGTAAACCGCACAGTACGAGCCGCCCAACAGCAACACCAAGGTCGGCAGCACGTTAAACAGTGAGGTGAAGAATACGTTGAGGTCTTTGACGTACGCAGCCGCCAACCCCGCGAGCAACAACAGCAGTGAAGGTAGAAAATGACTGAAACGTACAGCGGAAGAACGCGGCAAGGGAAAAAGCTCCGACCCGTCATAGCAAAGAGATGGCATTGTGCCTGCAATGTGGCCAGTTAAGCACACACAATGTGATCCAGATCACAGGCTGTCTCTTTAACGGCCGAAATCGGCAGTTGCTGAGTAATTCAGTAAGGTTTTTTGCGCAATGGCCGCTAGACGGCCACCATGGCCATCATTCTTGATGGCCATGGTGTGTTTTTATGCTCAGAGATCGTTGTAGAACGGCTGCAATGGCCCCTCTGCTGCCGGCCGGCCTTCAGCACCGTAAGGCTTGAGATTGAGCGATGCGTCCATCGCCTGGCGAGTCGTGACCTTCGGACTGGCCGGGCGTTGAGTCACGGTATTCTCATCGCCGATGTGGCCCTGCGGGATCACCAGCGACGGATGATCGAACGGCGCGCGCTCCCAGGCCACGCGCGGATCGGTCAGGCCGACCTCCATGAATTTCACCAGCGCGTCGATTTCATCGGGCGTCAGGTTCAGCGCCGTCATGTCCGGGTCGAGGTTGGAGCTGTTGTGCTGGTTCACCGCCGGATGCTCGAAGCCGCTGGTGTTGTTGGCGTCTTCACCGCGCCGGTCACCGCCACGGTTGTAGAACTCCATCACCTGCTTGAGCGTCGAGCGGCTGCCGTTGTGGAAGTATGGCCCGGTCAGAGCGATGTTGCGCAGGGTCGGAGTCTTGAACGCGCCGTCGACCGAATCGCGGAAGCCGACATTCGGTTTGAGCGTGGCATCGCACGGAATCGCCGCACTCAACGGTGCCTCGAACGTGCAGACATCGACGTCCAGCGGATCCACCGACCGGCCGCCCTGCAACACACTGTTGTACTGCCGGGTGAACGACCATGGATTGCCCCAGGCATCCGCGCCGCCGAGGGCCAGGTCTTCCGAGGTCGGGCGCACACCGGTGTTGTAGAAGCCGTTGTCGTAAAGAGTGGTCAGGTTGTCGGCCATCACCATGCGCTCGATGCGTTCACGCGGATGCATCAGCAGGCGGCTGGCGGCGTTGGTCAGCTCCGGACCGCCGTGGCAATTGACGCATTTGCCCTTGCCGAGAAACAGGTTCATGCCCTCCACCTGTTGCGCGTTCATTGCCGTGTGATCGCCCTGCAGGTAAGCATCGATCGGCGCCTGATCGGACACCAGCGTCGCCTCATACATCTGGATCGCCAGGCCGAAAAACAGCGGGAAGTTGGCCTCCATCTGGGTGTACGGCACGCCGCCCACCAGAACGTTTTGCGTGGCGTTCCACAGCCGGGGCTGGAAGGCGTTCTTGATCAGTTCGCGATAGGTCGGCCGCCGTGCGCCGGACACCGGAGCCAGGACTGAATCCGTGGACGAGATCCGCTGCTGCTTGAGCATCAACGTGTCGAGCATCCTGCGACCAATGTCGGCAAAAGTGCGGCCACCGCAGGACATTTCCACCGGGCTGCCGGGCGGGCCGACGGCTTGCGAGGCGGCAGACGCATCGTTGAGCGCCAGCCGCACTTTGGTCGCAACCGTGCTGCGTTCGCTGGTCACGTAGATCCCGGCATCCGGGTCGCGATTGCCGAACGGCGAGAAGCCGTTGAACACATTGTTGGCCCGGCCGTCCCAGAAGTTGCGCACGTTGAACGCGGCGTTGATCACCGACGGCGCATTGCGCCCCGTGCTGCGGCGAACGTTGATGCCGCCGACCTGGAAAATACCGTCCGGCTGCTGAGTACATTTGTCGAAACGCGCCTGATTGGGTTTGACGAAGTTGGCGTCGAACACGCCTTGCGAGCCGACCACATCGTCCGTCGAGTACACGATGGGCGAGTTGCGCTCCAGCGGATTGCTCAGCACGTGGGTCGGGAAGTCGGTTTTCTTCAGCGTGTAGTTCGGGCCACCCTTGCCGCCGGACAATGTCGCGTAGGACGCCACGTCACCGGGAATGTCCGAGGCTACGAACGGTTTGTTGAAGATCGACGCGACGTTGGCGTTGGTATGCGCCTGGCCGGGGTTGAGCTGGTTGGTGATGCGGTGGTCGACGCCGGCGTGGTAGTGGCAGGACGCGCAGGCCGTGGACCCATCGCTGCCGATCTCCATGTCCCAGAACAGCGCCTTGCCCAGCAGGATCGCAGCCTGGCGATTGAGCACGTAGTCGGTCATCAGGTCGACCTTACGCCCGCCTTCGGTTCCGGACGGATCGGGGGGCACCATCCCGCGCAACGATTGCAGCGAAGGCACCTCCGGCACGGGAGGATCGACCACGGCGGGGTCGGCGGCCCAGGCGCTGTGGACTGACAGCGCGATGGGTAACCAGAAGGTCAAACGAGCGAGTCGACTGATGTTCATAGGCTTCACCCTGACTGTTGTTGTTAAGTGCCGGGCGTCTTGCTTCTTTGAGCAGGCAGTTCTGGTTAGCACCGGTAAATCGGGCAGTGCAATTAATTGGCCACTCTTCTGGAAACATTTTGAATCAATAACCGCAAGGGGTCGGCTGAGCAGCGCCCTCATCAATGCTGGGGAATCAGCCCCGGAATTGGGGAAATCCGGGCACAAAAAAACCGCTGCCCCCGAAGGAGCAGCGGTTTTTCAAAAGACTGCGTTGAGGCTTAGTAGCCCAGTGCGAAGTCTTCTTCTTTCATGTCCATCAGGTTGTTCGCGCCCGACAGCATGGTGGCCACGTGCGTACGGGTACGCGGCAGGATGCGCTGGAAGTAGAAGCGCGCGGTTTGCAGCTTGGCGGTGTAGAACGCCTCATCGGTGGTGCCGGCAGCCAGTTTTTCGGCAGCCAGACGCGCCATGTCAGCCCAGAAGTAGGCCAGGCAGGCGTAACCGGAGTACATCAGGTAGTCCACCGAGGCCGCGCCGACTTCTTCGCGATCTTTCATGGCAGCCATACCGACCTTCATGGTCAGCTCGCCCCACTCTTTGTTCAGTGCAGCCAACGGTGCGACGAACTCTTTAACGGCTTCGTTGCCTTCGTTGTTCTGGCAGAACTTGTGGACGATCTTGGTGAAGCCTTTCAGAGCCTCGCCCTGAGTCATCAGCACTTTACGGCCCAGCAGGTCGAGTGCCTGGATGCCGGTGGTGCCTTCGTACAGCATCGAGATGCGGCTGTCGCGAACGTTCTGCTCCATGCCCCACTCGGCGATGAAGCCGTGGCCACCGTAGATCTGCACGCCGTGGTTGGCGGATTCGAAACCGACTTCGGTCATGAACGCTTTAGCGATCGGAGTCATGAAGGCCAGCAGTGCGTCGGCTTTCTTTTTCTCTTCTTCGTCCACGCCGTATTTGACGATGTCGACCTGCTTGGCGGTGAAGTACACCATCGCACGGTTGCCTTCGGCGAATGCTTTCATGGTCAACAGCATGCGGCGTACGTCCGGGTGAACGATGATCGGGTCAGCGGCCTTGTCCGGCGCTTTCGGGCCAGTCAGGGAACGCATTTGCAGGCGATCGCGAGCGTACTTCAGGCCGCCCTGGAAACCGATTTCGGCGTGGGCCAGACCTTGCAGCGCGGTACCCAGACGTGCGGTGTTCATGAAGGTGAACATGCAGTTCAGGCCTTTGTTCGCCGGGCCGATCAGGAAACCGGTCGCGCCGTCGAAGTTCATCACGCAGGTCGCGTTGCCGTGGATGCCCATCTTGTGTTCGATCGAACCGCAGGTCACGGCGTTACGCGTACCGACGGTGCCGTCGGCGTTCGGCAGGAACTTCGGAACGATGAACAGGGAAATGCCTTTGGTGCCGGCCGGTGCGTCCGGCAGGCGGGCCAGTACGATGTGGACGATGTTGTCGGCCATGTCGTGTTCACCGGCCGAGATGAAGATCTTGGTGCCGGAAACTTTGTAGGAACCGTCGGCCTGAGGTTCGGCCTTGGTACGCAGCATGCCCAGGTCGGTGCCGCAGTGCGGCTCGGTCAGGCACATGGTGCCGGTCCATTCGCCGGAGACCAGTTTGGTCAGATAGGCTTCCTGCTGCTCTGGGGTGCCGTGTTCGGAGATGGTGTTCATCGCGCCGTGCGACAGGCCCGGGTACATGCCCCACGACCAGTTGGCTTCGCCGACCATCTCGCTGACAGCCAGACCCAGCGACTCAGGCAGACCCTGACCGCCGTGCTCGACGTCATGGGCCAGACTTGGCCAGCCGCCTTCGACGAATTGCTTGTAGGCCTCTTTGAAGCCGGTCGGGGTTTTCACGCCGGACTCGCTCCAGGTGCAGCCTTCGGTGTCACCCACGCGGTTCAGCGGTGCCAGCACTTGCTCACAAAACTTGGCGCCCTCTTCGAGAATGGCGTCAACCATGTCCGGCGTTGCCTCTGCGCACGCTGGAAGGCTCTGATAGTGCGCTTCGTAGCCGAGCAGTTCGTCACGAACGAAGCGAATATCACGCAAGGGGGCCTTGTAGTCAGGCATAGCGATAAACCTCTGCTGATGTAACCGGGAATGAACGACCGCATTGATTTGTTGTGACGGTCAAACAGTTGTTTGAAACATACGTTTACGCCGAAATCTTGTCAAGCGTCGTTCTTTTGCCATTCGTCATCACATTTTCCGAACGCCGGACACAGCAGCGCGACATGCACCCGACCGGGCCATGTGCACTGAAAAAAGATTAGTTGAGGGAGAAGGACTTACAACGAAAAACGCCGCGAACAGTCGCGGCGTCTGGCAAAGCGCGGATCAAAAAATCAGGCGAACGTATCGATGATCGTACCGAGCATTTCATCGGAAGCCTTCGCGACTTTCGTGCCCAGCTCCACTTGAAACTTGCCTTGGGCCATCTCGGCCATGGCGCTGCCCGGATCCATTTGCTGGCTGCGATCCACACTGCGCAGGCGATCGATCTGGGCTTCGGAAGACTGGCTGGTAACCGAACGCTCGATGGTGTTGTTGGCGATCTGGCTAGCGGCCTGATCGACGCGGTTCTGCCCGGTCTGAATGGTGCTCAGACCTGCATAAAAAGCTGTGTTTCCAGAGATTTCCATGGGAGCTCTCATCCTTGGGAAGGATCAATGGGTGCCATTGAACCAGAGGCGTCAGAAAAACACCCGTCAAAAACACTAATGGCACAGTGCCTTGTCATAGCCAAAATCAGTCGAGCAGATCCAGTTGCAAGTGATCGGCGACCGCTTCGGCGCTGACGGCCTTGAGTTTCGGCACCCGCCCCAGGCAGGGTGCCGGAATCCGCTCGGCCAGTGTCGCGAGGTTTTCTTCGAGCCGCGACGTCTTCGGATCAATGATGTTCGCCACCCATCCGGCCAATTGCAGCCCGTCTCGGGCAATCGCCTCGGCGGTCAACAGCGCGTGGCTGATGCAACCCAGACGCACACCGACCACCAAAATCACCGGCAGCTTCAGCGCAATCGCCAGATCCGACAGATTGTCCTGATCCGCCAGCGGCACCCGCCAGCCACCCGCGCCTTCGATCAGCGTGAAGTCGGCGTTCATGGCCAGAATCTCGCGCATCGGTCCCAGCAACGATTGCACGGTCAGCGCCACACCCGCCTCACGCGCTGCCAGATGCGGCGCGATCGCTGGCTCGAACGCCACCGGATTGACCTGTTGATACGTCAGCGGCAACGAGCATTCGGCCTGCAACGCCAGCGCATCGGAATTGCGTAAACCTCTGGGCGTCACTACGCAACCGGACGCTACCGGTTTGCCCGCCGCCGTACTCAGCCCCGCCGACCGCGCAGCGTGCAGCAACCCGGCGGCGACGGTGGTCTTGCCAACGTCAGTGTCGGTTCCGGTGATGAAATAGGCTGCGCTCATAAGGGTTTCTCCAACACGGCGTAGACCACCTGATAAGTCGCCGGCAAGCCCTGCGGCTGACGGAACTGCTCGTAGGCTTCGACCAGCCCCAGAATCCGCGCCCGTCCGGTCAACCCACCCGGCCGGCCAGGGTTCAGGTTATGCGCGCCCAAGGCCTTGAGTTCATGGGTCAGGCTGCGCACATCCGGGTAATGCAGCACATGCGGCCGGTTCTCCAGACAAACACTGCGCAAACCACTGGCCGCGCACAATTGCTCGTAGCGGGCGAATTCGCGGAAGCGGTTGACGTGCACCAGACCATCGACCTGACGCCAGCTGTCGCGCAACTCGTACAGCGTCCCTGCACAAAGACTAGCAAACGCGAAAATCCCCCCCGGTTTCAGCACCCGAAACGCTTCGCCGAGCACCGCTTCGAAGTCCGCGCACCACTGCACGGCGAGGCTGGAGAAGATCAGATCACACGTCGAATCCTGCAACGGTAAACGTTCGGCATCGCCAGCAATAAAGTGCATGGCCCCACCCAACGGCCGCGCGTGATGGAGCATGCCCTCAGCGATATCCAGTGCCAGCCCCTCACCAAATCGCTCGGCCAGCGCCCGGGTGAAATAGCCGGTGCCACAGCCCAGATCCAGCCAGCGTGCCGGCCGAAAATCCACCGGCAAGCGATTCATCAACTGCGTACCGACATCGCGCTGCAACTCGGCGACGCTGTCATAGCTGGCCGCTGCGCGAGAAAAAGAAGCCGCGACCTGGCGCTTGTCAGGCAAGCCGCCGGGCAACGCCGCAACAGACAAATCAGTCATCACCGCACTCACTCAAAAACGCCTGGATCGCACCCGCCACACCGTGGGGGTCTTCCAGAAGAAACGCATGGCTGGCCTGCTCGATCAGGCCGACCTCGACATCCGCCAGCAACGCGAACAACTCGCCCGCGGCTTCCGCCGGCACCAGCCCGTCCATCCCGCCAAACAGATGCAATTGCGGGCCACGAAACGCCTGCAAGGCTTCGCGTGTATCGATCTGCGCCAACAATTCCAGACCGGCCATCAACGCGGCTGGCGAGGTATTCGGCGCGCCGCCGAGCAACAGCCGCGACAAGCCGCGCGCGTCTTGCGCGCCCTGGGCACACAGCAGAGAGAATCGCTTGAGGGTCGTGCGCGGGTCGGCGCTGCAGCTGGCCAGAAACCCATCGAAGGTCTCGCCGGGCATCGCGCTCGGCCACTGTTCATGAGCGACAAACGAAGGATTGCTCGCCAGGGTCAACAAGCCGCAGCAATGTTCGCCACGCCGTGCCGCCAGCTCGGAAGCGAGCATGCCGCCCAGCGACCAGCCGCCAAGCCAGGCATCTTCGGGGATGCGCTCATCGAGCTCGTCGAGCCAATCGTGCAGATCGCTGGAGTCCAGTTCCGGCAACGGCTCGATGTCGACCTGCAGGTGTTCGTCGAGTCCGCGTAACGCAGCGGCCAGCGGCTCCAGTGGCGAAACGCCGAGCCCCCAACCCGGCAGCAGAATCAGGCGATCACGCATGGCTTGGCTCCGACTTGAGTTGCGCAAAGCAATCGGCCAGTCCTTCTAACAATAGCTGCACCTGTGCCTCGCTGTGGGCGGCGGTCAGCGTCACCCGCAACCGCGCGCTGCCGGCAGGCACGGTCGGCGGACGGATCGCGGTGACCATCAGTCCACGCTCGCGCAGCATCTGCGACAGACGCACGGCGCGACCGGCATCGCCGATCAGGATCGGCTGGATCGGCGTGAAGCTGTCCATCAGTTCCAGACCGATCTGTTCGGCGCCATGGCGGAACTGGCGGATCAGCGTCTGCAAATGCTCGCGACGCCAGTGTTCGCTGCGCAGCAACTCCAGACTCTTCAAGGTTGCGCAGGCCAGCGCCGGTGGCTGGCTGGTGGTGTAGATGTACGGGCGGGCGAACTGGATCAGGCTTTCGATCAGTTCTTCACTGCCTGCCACGAACGCACCCGCCGTGCCGAACGCTTTGCCGAGCGTGCCGACCAGCACCGGCACATCTTCCTGGCTCAAACCGAAATGCTCGACGATCCCGCCACCGTTTGCCCCCAGCGGGCCGAAACCGTGGGCGTCATCGACCATCAGCCAAGCGCCTTTGGCCCTGGTTTCCCGGGCCAGCGCCGGCAGATCGGCGAGATCGCCGTCCATGCTGAACACGCCGTCAGTGACCACCAGCGTATTGCCGGTGGCTTTCTCCAGACGCTTGGCGAGGCTGTCAGCGTCGTTGTGCAGATAACGATTGAAGCGCGCGCCGGACAACAATCCGGCATCCAGCAACGAGGCATGGTTGAGCCGATCTTCCAGCACCGTATCGCCCTGCCCGACCAATGCGGTGACCGCGCCGAGGTTGGCCATGTAACCGGTGGTGAACAACAGCGCACGCGGCCGTCCGGTGAGGTCTGCCAGGGCTTCTTCCAATTCGTGATGCGGGCCGCTGTGGCCGATCACCAGATGCGAGGCACCGCCGCCGACGCCCCACTTCGAGGCACCGGCGCGCCAGGCTTCGATCACTTGCGGATGATTGGCCAGGCCCAGGTAATCGTTGTTGCAGAACGCCAGCAGCGGCTGACCGTCGACCACCACCTGCGGCCCTTGTGGGCTTTCAAGCAGCGGTCGCTGGCGATAGAGATTGTCGGCACGACGGGCAGCAAGGCGTGCGGCGAGATCGAAAGACATGCAAGCCTCGAACAGTCAAATCACATGAATCAGGATGGACACCGATCCTGTGGGAGCTGGCTTGCCAGCGATGGCGGCGCCACATTCAACATCAGTGTCGACTGTCAGTCCGCTATCGCTGGCAAGCCAGCTCCCACAGGGGAGTGTTCCTTCAGCAAATCGGGGCGAGTTTCAGACCGCCGCGTTGTAGAACTGCTCGCTGCTCTTCTGCTCCACCAGCGCCTGCTCGATGGCAGCCTGATGCACTTCGTCGGCGTGCTCTTCGCGGGCTTCCGGCTGAATGCCCAGACGTGCGAACAACTGCATGTCCTTGTCGGCCTGCGGGTTGGCGGTGGTCAGCAGTTTGTCGCCGTAGAAGATCGAGTTGGCGCCGGCGAAGAACGCCAGGGCCTGCATCTGCTCGTTCATCGCTTCACGGCCGGCGGACAGGCGCACGTGGGATTGCGGCATCAGGATCCGCGCCACGGCGAGCATGCGGATGAAGTCGAACGGATCGACGTCGTCAGCGTTTTCCAGCGGCGTGCCGGCGACTTTCACCAGCATGTTGATCGGCACCGATTCCGGGTGCTCCGGCAGGTTGGCCAACTGGATCAGCAGGTTCGCGCGGTCATCGAGGGACTCGCCCATACCGAGGATGCCGCCGGAGCAGATCTTCATCCCCGCATCGCGCACATAGGCCAGGGTCTGCAGACGCTCGGCATAGGTGCGGGTGGTGATGATGCTGCCGTAGAACTCCGGCGAGGTGTCGAGGTTGTGGTTGTAGTAGTCGAGCCCGGCCTTGGCCAGTGCTTCGGTCTGATCCTGATCGAGACGACCGAGGGTCATGCAGGTTTCCAGGCCCATGGCCTTCACGCCTTCGACCATCTTCAGCACATAGGGCATGTCCTTGGCCGACGGGTGCTTCCACGCCGCGCCCATGCAGAAACGGGTCGAACCGATGGCCTTGGCGCGTGCAGCCTCTTCGAGGACTTTCTGCACTTCCATCAGCTTCTCTTTTTCCAGCCCGGTGTTGTAGTGACCGGACTGCGGACAATATTTGCAATCTTCCGGGCAGGCACCGGTCTTGATCGACAGCAGGGTGGAAACCTGGACGCGGTTGGCGTCGAAATGCGCGCGGTGCACCGTCTGCGCCTGGAACAGCAAGTCGTTGAATGGCTGAACGAACAGTGCTTTGACTTCAGCCAAAGTCCAGTCGTGACGCAGGGTGGCAGTGGTGCTGGCGCTCATGGGCGTTTCCTTGGTTATGCTTGGCTTGCGCCTGGGGAAACGGAATACCCACAGGCACGACACGGATGTTCGGCATATTTAAGGAAGAGTCATGCGCTGTCAACCAGACCACGAGAGACCGGTTTACATCTGGTTAAAAAACAAACAACACTGCTTGTTGTGTGACGAACCGGCAGAGGCGCAAATCCCGATCTGTAGCGCTTGTGAAACCGATTTGCCGTGGCTGGGCGATCAATGCCTGACCTGCGCCCTGCCCTTGCCCGCCTACGGCCTGACCTGTGGCGGCTGCCTGCAGGAACCGCCGGCCTTTGAAACGGTGGCCGTGCCCTGGACTTACAGCTTTCCGGTGGACACGCTGATCACTCGTTTCAAGCACAACGGCAAATGGCCGCTTGGCCACTTGCTCGCCGACGTTCTTGGCCAATTCCTGCAACATCGCTTCGAAGAAGACCTGCCGCGCCCGGACGCCCTGGTGCCGGTGCCGCTTGCACCCAAACGCCTGCGCCAGCGCGGCTTCAATCAAGCGGCGATGCTGGCGCAGTGGCTGGGCAAGTCACTCGACCTGCCTTGCGAGGAGCACAGCCTTTTGCGCGTGCAGGATACCGACGCCCAGCAGGCCCTCAACGCCAAGGCGCGTAAACGCAATCTGCGTCACGCCTTCGCCTTGAGCCCCGATGCCCTGGTGCAAGGCCGGCACCTGGCCCTGGTCGACGACGTGCTGACCACCGGCGCCACCGCTCAGGCACTGGCCCGTTTGCTGATGGACGCCGGCGCCGCGCGGGTGGATGTGTACTGCCTGGCCCGCACGCCAAAACCCGGCGACGCGGCTTGACGGATACGCTTCGAGCCGCCAACGTCCTCCCTCAACCCTTCAGCACAAAGCGTCCGCCATGGCCCTGCCCTCTTTGTTGTCCCAGCACATCGTCCGCCGTCCACAGCGCATCGCCTTGCTGCAACACATCGCCGAACAGGGTTCGATCACCCGCGCCGCAAAAAGCGCCGGCCTGAGTTACAAGGCGGCGTGGGATGCCATCGATGAGCTGAACAACCTTGCGCAAAAGCCTCTGGTCGAGCGCGCGGTCGGCGGCAAGGGCGGCGGTGGCGCCAGACTCTCGAGCGAGGGCGAGCGAGTGCTGCGCCTGTATCAAAAGCTGCAAGCCTTGCAGGCTCAAGTACTGGAAGCAGCCGAGGACGCCAGCGATCTGGACCTGCTCGGTCGGCTGATGCTCAGGACCAGCGCGCGCAATCAACTGCACGGCAAAGTCGTGCTGATCGAAGGCCAGGGCCGCAACGACCTGATCCGCCTCGAACTGGCCGAAGGCCTGTCGATCGACGCGCAGATCACCCACGACAGCACCGTTCACCTGGAGCTGCAACCGGGCACCGAAGTGGTGGCACTGATCAAGGCCGGCTGGCTCGAACTGCTCGCTCCACAGGCCACACCTGCCGTTGGCCAGAATCTTTTGAGCGGCCGGATCGAGGCGATTCTCGACGCCGAAGACGGCCCGAGCGAAGTGCGCATCGCCCTGCCCAACGGCCAGACCCTGTGCGCGCTGGCCGAACCGCTGGACTTGCGCACCCGAGGCCTGACGGTCGAGCAAGCGGTGCAGGTGCAGTTTTCCCCGTCCAATGTGCTGCTCGGAACACCGCTCTAAACAGCGCTGCAACGAAAGCGTCATCGACCCGCATTAAGGTGGCTGCCAAAACCATGCAGGGAGCCTGATGTGAGCCTATTAGAAGAAAACCAATCCACAGACCTGGAAAAAATGGTCGGCCTGAGCCGTCGCGGTTTCATCAGCGCCGGCGCGCTGTGCGGCGCGGCGATGTTCCTCGGCGGCAACCTGCTGAGCCGCAGCGTGCTGGCCGCCAGTGTCAGCGCCGGCAACAGCCGTCTGCTCGGCTTCGACAGCATTCCGGCGGCCACCACCGACACCATCAGCCTGCCCAAGGGCTACAAGTCGTCGGTGCTGATCAGCTGGGGTCAACCGCTGCACAAGAACGGCCCGGCCTTCGACCCGAGCGGCAACGGCACCGCGGCCGCACAGGAAGTGCAGTTCGGCGACAACAACGACGGCATGAGCCTGTTTGAATTCCCGGGCGAGAAAAACCGCGCGTTGATGGCGATCAACAACGAATACACCAACTACCGCTACCTCTACCCGCACGGCGGCATGCCGCAATCGGCCGAGGACGTGCGCAAGGCCCTGGCCTGCGAAGGCGTGTCGGTGATCGAAGTGCAGCGCAAGAACGGCCAGTGGCAGTTCGTCCAGGGCTCGCGCTACAACCGGCGCATCCACGGTAACTCGCCGCTGCGTATCAGCGGCCCGGCCGCCGGTCACGAGCTGATGAAAACCAGCGCCGACAAGCACGGCAAGAAAGTCCTTGGCACCTTCCAGAACTGCGCCAACGGCAAGACGCCGTGGGGCACTTATCTGACCTGCGAAGAGAACTTCACCGACTGCTTCGGCAGCAGCAACGCCCAGCAACAGTTCGACCCGGCGCAGAAACGCTACGGTGTGTCGGCCGCCAGCCGCGAGATCAACTGGCATCCATTCGATCCGCGCTTCGACATGGCGAAGAACCCCAACGAGCTCAACCGCCATGGCTGGGTCGTGGAGATCGACCCGTTCGACCCGCAATCGACCCCGGTCAAACGCACCGCACTGGGCCGCTTCAAACATGAAAACGCCGCACTGGCCGAGACCGACGACGGTCGCGCCGTGGTGTACATGGGTGACGACGAACGCGGCGAGTTCATCTACAAATTCGTCAGCCGCGACAAGATCAATCACCGCAACGCCAAAGCCAACCGCGACATCCTCGATCACGGCACGCTGTACGTCGCCAGGTTCGATGCCGGCGACGGCAATCCGGATCACCCGAAAGGCCAGGGCCAGTGGATCGAACTGACCCACGGCAAGAACGGCATCGACGCCAGCAGTGGTTTCGCCGATCAGGCCGAAGTGCTGATTCACGCACGTCTCGCCGCCAGTGTGGTCGGCGCCACGCGCATGGACCGTCCGGAATGGATCGTGGTCAGCCCGAAAGACGGCCAGGTTTATTGCACCCTGACCAACAACGCCAAACGCGGCGAAGACGGGCAACCGGTGGGCGGGCCGAACCCCCGCGAGAAGAACGTCTACGGGCAGATCCTGCGCTGGCGCACCGACCGCGACGATCACGCGTCGAAGACCTTCGCCTGGGATTTGTTCGTGGTCGCCGGCAACCCGAGCGTCCACGCCGGTACGCCGAAAGGCGGCTCTTCGAATATCACCTCGCAGAACATGTTCAACAGCCCCGACGGCCTCGGCTTCGACAAGGCCGGACGGTTGTGGATTCTCACCGACGGAGATTCGAGCAACGCCGGTGATTTCGCCGGGATGGGCAACAACCAGATGCTCTGCGCCGATCCTGCGACCGGTGAGATTCGCCGGTTCATGGTCGGGCCGATCGGGTGTGAAGTCACCGGGATCAGCTTCTCGCCGGATCAGAAAACCCTGTTCGTCGGGATTCAGCATCCGGGCGAGAACGGCGGTTCGACCTTCCCCGAGCACCTGCCGAACGGCAAGCCACGCTCATCGGTGATGGCGATTACCCGTGAAGATGGCGGGATCGTCGGCGCCTGATCGGGCGACGCTCTGATCGTTCCCGTGCGCTGCGCGGGAACGATCCCACTCAAGACCGCCCGTCTGCGCTACCATGCTGAGCCGGACGCGGCAGCCTGCTGCGCGCAGGAGTCAGCATGGCCCACCCGTTTGAAACCCTCACCCCAGACCTCGTGCTCGATGCCGTCGAAAGCATCGGCTTCCTGAGCGACGCGCGCATTCTGGCGCTCAACAGTTACGAAAACCGCGTCTATCAGGTCGGCATCGAAGACTTGGAACCGCTGATCGCCAAGTTCTATCGCCCGCAGCGCTGGACCAACGAAGCCATTCTCGAAGAACACCAGTTCACCTTCGAACTGGCCGACGTCGAGATCCCGGTGGTGGCGCCATTGATCCACAACGGCGAAACCCTGCACGAACACGCCGGGTTTCGTTTCACTCTGTTTCCCCGTCGCGGTGGCCGGGCGCCGGAACCGGGCAATCTCGACCAGTTGTATCGCCTCGGCCAGTTGCTCGGGCGCATGCACGCGGTCGGCGGGACCAAACCGTTCGAGCACCGCGAAGCGCTGGCGGTGAAGAACTTTGGCCATGACTCGCTGACCACTTTACTGGAAGGCGACTTCATTCCCAGGAGCCTGCTGCCGGCCTACGAGTCTGTCGCCCGCGACCTGCTCAAGCGTGTGGAAGATGTCTACGCCAACACCCCGCACCAGAACATCCGCATGCATGGCGACTGCCACCCCGGCAACATGATGTGCCGCGACGAGATGTTCCACATCGTCGACCTCGACGACTGCCGCATGGGCCCGGCGGTGCAGGACATCTGGATGATGCTCGCCGGCGATCGTCAGGATTGTCTCGGGCAGCTGTCGGAATTGATGGACGGCTACAACGAATTCCATGACTTCGACCCGCGCGAACTGGCGCTGATCGAACCGCTACGCGCCTTGCGCCTGATGCATTACAGCGCCTGGCTGGCCCGACGCTGGGACGATCCGGCGTTCCCCCGCAGCTTTCCGTGGTTCGGCAGCGAGCGGTATTGGGGCGATCAGGTGCTGGCGTTGCGCGAGCAACTGTCGGCGTTGAACGAAGAGCCGTTGAAGCTTTTCTGACACGACACGTCTATACAACTGCCCGTACAATCGCTGCTTTGTTAGCTGCCTAAGCAAGGATTCTGCATGCAAGCCGCCAACCCGCGTCGCGGGTACATTCTGGGCCTGAGTGCCTACATCATCTGGGGACTGTTCCCGCTCTACTTCAAAGCCATCGCCGAAGTGCCGGCGGTGGAAATCATCATTCATCGAGTGCTGTGGTCGGCGCTGTTCGGCGCGCTGCTGTTGATGGTGTGGAAGCATCCCGGCTGGTGGCAGGAACTGCGCGACAACCCGAAACGCCTGGCGATTCTTGCGCTCAGCGGCACCTTGATCGCGGCCAACTGGCTGACTTACGTGTGGTCGGTGAACAACGGCCGGATGCTGGAGGCGAGCCTCGGTTATTACATCAACCCGCTGGTGAACGTGCTGCTGGGCATGCTGATCCTTGGCGAACGCTTGCGCCGCATGCAGTGGCTGGCGGTCGGTCTGGCGGCTATCGGTGTGGCGCAGCAGGTGTGGCAGGTCGGCAGCCTGCCGTGGGTGTCGCTGGTGCTGGCGCTGACCTTCGGTTTCTACGGGCTGATCCGCAAGCAAGCGCCGGTCAAGGCACTGCCGGGGCTGGTGGTGGAAACCTGGATGCTGGTGCCGATCGCTCTCTCGTGGCTGCTGTTCAATCCGACCGCGACCAGTGCCCAGGCCGAGTTCTGGACCACTTCCGAAGCCTGGTGGCTGGTGGCAGCCGGTCCGGTGACGCTGGTGCCGCTGGTCTGCTTCAACGCGGCGGCACGGCATCTGCCTTACACCACCCTCGGCTTCCTGCAATACCTGGCGCCGACGCTGGTGCTGCTGCAAGCCGTGCTGCTGTTCGGCGAGCACTTGTCATCCAGCACGCTGATCGCCTTCATGTTTATCTGGGCCGGTCTGGCGGTGTACAGCGTCGATGCATGGATGAGTCTGCGTCGGCGCAGCTGATCAAAAAACGCACAAACCTCCACAGGCCACGATTCTCGTGGCCTGTATCGTTCCTTCCCAAGGTTATCCACAGCGTGATCCCCGTCGTTTGTGCGCAAGTCACTGAATGCTGGCGGTTTTTTGATCAATCTTCGGCAAGCCACGGCGGACGTGGCCTGGCGCTCAGTCTCTACAGGTTATCCACAGGCAGGTGCACGTTTAAACTGGATAACCCGATCCGTCTTCACAGGTCGGTGCGCAGCACCAGTTCCACCATCAAGTCATCGGCCAGGGTTTCCAGGCGCGATTGCAGCACGTCCAGCGACAAAGTCAGCGGCACGGCGAGAATCGCTTCGGCGTGGAACAGCGGTTCACTGCTCATCGGTGCCGGGCGCACTTCGGTCACCAGCCGTTCGAGGTTCACGCCCTGCTCGCTCAGCAGCCGGGTGATGTCACGCACGATCCCCGGACGATCATTGCCCACCAGTTCCATGGCGATCGGTTTCCAGGTGCAGGCCTGTTCGATACCGCTTTCGGCCACCAGCACGCGAATGCCCTGTGCCGACAGTGCTTGTAAGGCATCGACTAATTCGTCGTAAGCCTCCGCCGGCACGCCCACCCGCAGGATCCCGGCGAACTGCCCGGCCATCCGTGACATGCGGCTTTCCAGCCAGTTGCCGCCGTGTTCGGCGATGCATTGGGCGATGCGCTCGACCTGCCCGGGCTTGTCCGGTGCGAAGACGGTGAGTACGAGGTGATCCATGGCGCAGCCCTCTTGTCATGACTTTTGTTATAGAAGAGCAAGTATAGGCAAGCGTTCCACAGACGCCTCAGACGCTCGAAGTCACAAATCGTGTACAACTTTTTATATTTAACTGGAACAATCCATTGGTTTTTTGAGAACATCCCGTTCCGCGCCGTGACCGCAATGCGTCATGGGGTCGCAGAACGACGTAATTAGTCTGATTTTCACAACCGCAACTCATCATGTAGTATGCCGCAGCGCGCACTACATAACGCTGGATCGATGTCTGCCCAAGGCACGTTCGCAACCCTGAAAGCCCCGTCAGCAAGGCCCCCGAGCCGTTGATTGGTCCCAGCCCAGCCGCCAGCGATGGCATGTACTGGTCGAGGGGTTTGTGGTTTAAATGGCCAGAGGCTTCATTGTTAAATTGAAGAGCTGAAAAGCGAAATAGCTGAGCAGAGTGAGGCAAGCAATGACTGAACACGTTCAAGTCGGTGGCCTGCAGGTCGCCAAAGTCCTGTTCGACTTCGTGAACAACGAAGCCATTCCCGGTACCGGCCTCACCGCCGACAAATTCTGGGAAGGTGCCGACAAGGTCATTCACGACCTGGCGCCAAAGAACAAAGCCCTACTCGCCAAACGCGATGACTTCCAGGCTCGTATCGATGGCTGGCACCAGAGCCGTGCCGGTCAGCCGCACGACGCCGTGGCCTATAAAGCCTTCCTGCAAGAGATCGGTTATCTGCTGCCAGAAGCGGCTGATTTCCAGGCAACGACGCAAAACGTCGATGACGAAATCGCCCGTACCGCCGGCCCGCAACTCGTGGTCCCGGTGATGAACGCCCGCTTCGCCCTCAACGCCTCGAACGCCCGCTGGGGCTCGCTGTACGACGCCCTGTATGGCACCGACGCCATCAGCGAAGCCGGCGGCGCGGAAAAAGGCAAAGGCTACAACAAGGTGCGTGGCGACAAAGTCATCGCCTTCGCCCGTGCGTTCCTCGACGAAGCCGCGCCATTGGCGACCGGCTCCCACGTCGATTCCACCGGCTACAAGATCGCTGACGGCAAACTGGTCGTCACCCTCAAGGGCGGCAGCACCAGCGGCCTGCGCAAAGACGCACAGCTGATCGGCTTCCAGGGCGATGCCAATGCGCCGATTGCGATCCTGCTGAAAAACAACGGCCTGCATTTCGAAATCCAGATCGACGCCAGCACCCCGGTCGGCCAGACCGATGCCGCCGGCGTCAAAGACATCCTGATGGAAGCAGCGCTGACCACCATCATGGACTGCGAAGACTCCGTGGCGGCTGTCGATGCCGACGACAAGGTGGTGATCTACCGCAACTGGCTCGGCCTGATGAAGGGCGACCTGGCGGAATCCGTGTCCAAGGGCGGCCAGACCTTCACCCGTACCATGAACCCGGATCGCACCTACACCAAGGTCGACGGCAGCGAATTGACCCTGCACGGCCGCTCGCTGTTGTTCGTGCGTAACGTCGGTCACCTGATGACCATCGACGCGATCCTCGACAAGCACGGCAACGAAGTGCCGGAAGGTATCCTCGACGGTCTGGTGACTTGCCTCGCAGCGATGCACAACCTGAACGGCAACACTTCACGCAAGAACACCCGCACCGGTTCGGTCTACATCGTTAAACCGAAGATGCACGGCCCGGAAGAAGCGGCGTTCACCAACGAGCTGTTCGGTCGCATCGAAGACGTGCTGGGCCTTGCGCGCAACACCCTGAAAGTCGGGATCATGGACGAGGAACGCCGTACCACAGTCAACCTCAAGGCCTGCATCCAGGCGGCCAGCGAGCGCGTGGTGTTCATCAACACCGGTTTCCTCGACCGCACCGGCGACGAAATCCACACCTCCATGGAAGCCGGCCCGATGGTGCGCAAGGCTGACATGAAGGCCGAGAAATGGATCGGCGCCTACGAGAACTGGAACGTCGATATCGGTCTGAGCACCGGCCTGCAAGGTCGTGCGCAAATCGGTAAAGGCATGTGGGCGATGCCCGACCTGATGGCAGCGATGCTCGAACAGAAAATCGCTCACCCGCTGGCCGGCGCCAACACTGCCTGGGTTCCGTCGCCGACCGCCGCTGCGCTGCACGCGCTGCACTATCACAAGGTCGACGTGTTTGCCCGTCAGGCCGAGCTGGCCAAACGTGCCCGCGCGTCGGTCGATGACATCCTGACCATTCCGCTGGCGGTCAACCCGAACTGGACGCCGGAGCAGATCAAGAACGAACTGGACAACAACGCCCAGGGCATTCTCGGTTACGTGGTGCGCTGGATCGATCAGGGCGTGGGTTGCTCGAAAGTGCCGGACATCAACGACATAGGCCTGATGGAAGACCGTGCGACGCTGCGTATCTCCAGCCAGCACATCGCCAACTGGCTGCGCCACGGTGTAGTGACCGAGGCGCAAGTGATGGAAAGCCTCAAGCGCATGGCGCCGGTGGTGGACCGTCAGAACGCCAACGACCCGCTGTACCGTCCGCTGGCCCCGAACTTCGACAGCAACATCGCCTTCCAGGCGGCAGTCGAACTGGTGATCGAGGGCACCAAACAGCCGAACGGCTACACCGAGCCGGTCCTGCACCGTCGTCGCCGCGAGTTCAAGGCTGCCAACGGCCTGTAACCCGCGCAGATGCCGGACATGAAAAAGCCCTGATCTTTCGATCAGGGCTTTTTTTGTTTGCGCCGGATTGGCTAGGGCTCGATGCCCAGCTCATGTCTGACGAGACCGAGCAATTTGGCGGTATCAATCGGCTTGAGCAAAAAATCCACCACGCTCAAATGCATCGCCGCAATCGCATCCTTCACGTCGGCATCGCCGGACACAATGATGATCGGCATCGCCGCCCTGACGGATTCGCGCACCTGGCGGATCAGCTCCAGGCCATCGACGTTGCCCATGCGCAGATCGGTGATCACCAACCCGATCGAAGGTTTTTCCGCGAGCATTTTCAGCGCGGTTTCGCCGCTGGCGGCGGTCATGCAACGGATACCGTCCAATCCCAGAATCTCCGACAACAGCTCCCGGGCGTCCTTGTCGTCATCGACGATCAATACACGCTGCGGTGGCAGATCGGGTTCGAGCATTACAGCGCTGAGCGCTTCCCGCTCGGCGTCGCTCAAAATATCGTGGTCGGACATGGCGTTCTCTACGTTTTCAATTCGATCCCCTGGCACAGTGGTCAGACATCGCTGGGCAGAGCTTCAATGTGCACTTCGTCGGATTTTTTTCCAAGGGGCGAACCGAAGAATTTCCGACTGATTTTGTAGGGCATATCCGAAAACTACCCAACGGCATGCCCAACCTAGACTTACGTCCAATGGGCACCCCGCGCGATGGGGCCGACCATGGCTGCAACGATCCGACAACAACAATTCGAAAAAGACTGCGGTAATGGTTATGAGTAAAGCGGACGCCTTCACCCAGGCAGGGAAAACCGCGGTGTTGCAGAACATTCAGGGCACTTTGCAATTCCTCCAGCGCTTCCCCCCTTTCAATCAAATGGAACACGCTCACCTGGCCTATCTGGTGGAGCAATGCCAGCTGCGCTTCTACGGTCAGGGCGAGAGCATCATCAAACCCGCCGACGGGCCGGTCGAACACTTCTACATCGTCAAGCAGGGCCGGGTAGTCGGCGAACGTCCGCACACGGCCAAGGGCGGCACCGAAACCACCTTTGAAATCACCACCGGCGAGTGTTTTCCCCTTGCCGCGTTGCTCGGTGAACGGGCGACCCGCACCGAGCATCTGGCTGGCGAAGACACCTTCTGCCTGCAACTGAACAAACTGGCGTTCATCAAGCTGTTCGCCCTCTCCAACACCTTCCGCGACTTCGCCCTGCGCGGGGTCAGCAGCCTGCTGGATCAGGTCAATCAGCAAGTCCAGCAGAAAGCCGTGGAAACCCTCGGCACCCAATACTCGCTAAACACCCGTCTCGGCGAATTGGCCATGCGCCATCCGGTGACCTGCAGCTCTTCCACCCCACTGCGCGAAGCAGTGAAGCTGATGCACGAACAACAGGTCGGCAGCATCGTCGCGGTGGATGAGCACAAGGCGCCGCTGGGGATTTTCACCCTGCGCGATCTGCGGCATGTAGTGGCTGAAGGGGTTGGCGATTTCAGCGAGCCGATCGACCGTCACATGACCCGCTCGCCGTTCTATCTGTCGCCGGATCACAGCGCCTTCGACGCGGCGATTGCCATGACCGAACGGCACATCGCCCACGTCTGTCTGGTCAAGGATCGGCGCCTGTGCGGCGTGGTCTCCGAGCGGGATCTGTTCTCGCTGCAGCGGGTGGATCTGGTGCACTTGGCGCGGACCATTCGCAGCGCCCAGCGGGTCGAACAACTGGTGACCCTGCGCGGCGAGATCGGCCAACTGGTGGAGCGCATGCTGGCTCACGGCGCCTCGTCGACCCAGATCACCCACATCATCACCCTGCTCAACGATCACACCGTGTGCCGGGTGATCGAACTGACCCTCGCCGAAAAAGGCGATCCCGGTGTGCCGTTCAGCTGGCTGTGCTTCGGCAGCGAAGGCCGGCGCGAGCAGACGCTGCACACCGATCAGGACAACGGCATTCTGTTCGATGCGCGGGATGCGGTCCATGCGGCGGAGATTCGCGGCAAGCTGCTGCCCATCGCCCAGCAGATCAATACCAGCCTGGCGCAATGCGGTTTCACCCTGTGCAAGGGCAACGTCATGGCCGGCAATCCGCAGCTGTGCCTGTCCCGTGCCGAATGGGCCCGACGGTTTTCCGCGTTCATTCGCGAGGCGACGCCGGAGAACCTGCTGGGCTCCAGCATCTATTTCGACCTGCGCGTGGTCTGGGGCGACGAACAGGGTTGCGAACAATTGCGCCGGGGGATTCTCGATCAGGTCGGCGACAATCGTTTGTTCCAGCGGATGATGGCCGAGAACGCCTTGCGCAACCGCCCGCCAGTGGGACGTTTCCGTGAGTTCGTGCTGACCCGCAAGAACGGCGAGAAAGCCACCCTGGACCTGAAGATTCAGGGCCTGACCCCGTTTGTCGACGGTGCGCGCCTGCTGGCACTGGCCAACGGCATCGACGCCAACAACACCCTCGAACGCTTCCGCCAACTGGTGGATAAAGAAGTCATCGACCGGCTGGATGGCGCCGCGTACGAAGAGGCGTACCACTTCATTCAGCAGACGCGCATGCAGCAGCATCAATTGCAGACCCGGGAAAACCTGCCGTATTCGAACCGGGTCGATCCCGACAGCCTCAATCATCTGGACCGGCGCATCCTGCGTGAATCCCTGCGCCAGGCCCAGCGCCTGCAAAGCAGCCTGACCCTGCGGTATCAGCTATGAGCCTGTTCTCGTGGCTGCGTCCGGCCAGCCCCGTTGTGCCGGACGACCTGCAACAGCGCCTGACGAAACTGCCGGCCATCGGCGAACTGCGCGAGTGCAGCCTGCGCGAGCAACGCTGGGTAGTGCTGGATCTGGAAACCACCGGGCTGAACCTGAGCAAGGATCGGGTGCTGTCGATCGGCGCGGTGGTGATCGAGGACGGTGCGATCGACTTCAGTCAGCAATTCGAACGCACCCTGCAATGTCACGAGTTGAAACTCGGCCCGAGCGTGTTGATTCACGGCTTGGCCCCGAGCGCGATTGCCGCCGGCAGCGAGCCCACCGAAGCCCTGGTCGAGTTGCTGGAGTTTATCGGCGACAGTCCGGTGCTGGCGTTTCACGCTTCGTTCGACCAGCACATGCTCGGCCGCGCACTGAAGGAACATCTCGGGCACAAGTTGCAGACGGTGTTTCTCGATGTGGCGCAGATCGCCCCGCTGGTTTGCCCGCAGGCACATATTCGCGAGGCGGGGCTGGACGAGTGGATCGACTGGTTCAAGCTCGAAGTGTTCGAGCGCCACCATGCGAGCGCCGATGCTCTGGCCACCGCGGAACTGGCGCTGATCCTGTTCAGTCGGGCGCGCCAGCAGCAGATCCACAGTCCGCTGAATCTGCAGCAACGCCTGAGTCAGTGGAAGCGCCGCCAGCAGACGCATTCGTTCTGAATCCGGGTTGTCGCCCGACAACCCGACCGGTGGCCAATTGCTAACCATTCCCACCTCTGCCACAATCGCGAACAATTCTCGTTAGTTAACACTTCCCAGTCGGTGTCGTCGTGTCTTCAGCCCAAAGCCCTCACAGTGAGCTCGTCGGTGCGTTGTATCGCGACCACCGCGGCTGGCTGCTGGCTTGGCTGCGGCGTAACGTGGCTTGCCCGCAACGGGCCGAAGACCTGAGCCAGGACACTTTCGTCCGCCTGCTCGGCCGCGACGAACTGCTGACACCGCGCGAACCCCGGGCGTTTCTGGTGGCCATTGCCAAAGGCTTGTTGTTCGACTACTTCCGCCGGGCGGCGCTGGAACAGGCGTATCTGACCGAACTGATGCTGATCCCCGAGGGCGAGCAGCCCTCGGTCGAAGAACAGCAACTGATCCTCGAAGACCTCAAGGCCATCGACCGCATGCTCGGCAAGCTGTCGACCAAGGCCCGCGCCGCTTTCCTCTATAACCGCCTCGACGGCCTGACCCACGCCGAGATCGCCGACAAACTCGGCGTGTCGGTCCCGCGCGTGCGCCAGTACCTGGCCCAAGGTATTCGACAGTGCTACATCGCGCTGTACGGTGAGCCAACATGAGCCCGGCCAGTTCTAGACCGGTCCCGGCCCATGTGCTGGACGCGGCGATTGCCTGGCAATTGACCCTCGATTCCAGCACGCCGCTGGAGCGCGAAGAGTTCGCCAAATGGCACGCGGCCAACGAAGAACACGCCCGCGCCTGGCGCCAGCTGGGCATGCTCGACCAGCGTTTCAGCGTGGCCAAGGGCCCGGCACGCAGCGCGTTGCTGCAATCGCGCGAAGGCATCCGCCGCCGGGTGCGCAAGCTGGGCAGCGGATTGGCCAGTGTCGTGGCGGTGGTTGGGCTGGCGCTGTTTGCCGGTGAACGTTATCTGCCGCTGGACTACTGGCTCGCGGATCAACGCACATCCACCGGCGAACAGCGCACCGTGCGCCTGACCGACGGCACCGTGCTCAACCTCAATACCCACAGCGCAGTGGATGTCCGCTTCGATGAAAAACAACGCCTGATCGTGTTGCAGGAAGGCGAAATCCTCGTCGAAACCGGTCACGGCGATGCACGGCCGTTCATCGTCGAAACCGCCGAGGGCAGCATGCGCGCCCTGGGCACGCGGTTCCTGGTCAAGCGCGAAGACGCCGGCACGCGCCTGAGCGTGTTGCAGTCGGCGGTGGCGGCGCATCCGCAATCCGATCCGCAGGAACAGATCCTGCGCGAAGGCCAGCAAGTGCTGATCCGCAATAACGGTCTGGATTCGGTGGTGGCGCTCAACCCCGGCGCCGATGCCTGGACCCGCGGCATGCTGGTAGTGGACAACGCGCGCCTGGAAGACCTGGTGCATGAACTCGGGCGCTATCGTCGCGGCCATCTGGGCATCGCGCCGGAAGTCGCCGACCTGCGCATCACCGGCAGCTTCCCGCTGCACGACACCGACAAGGCGCTGAACGCCCTGCTGCCGACTTTGCCGGTGCAGATCGAACAGCACACGCCATGGTGGGTGACCGTGGCCAAGGCGGATCCGAAGCCCTGACATTCGGTGCTGCCTGCCCGCGACAGGCCACCTGCCCCCCCTGAAAACGGACTTTCTGCTGACTTGCGCAGCGATGCCGTTCGTTAATCGAAATTATTTTCATCCAGCCCTATCACTTTTCGAATCTCGTCCGGCACACAGGCAATTGAGAAATATTTCCATTCAGGAGCCGCCGTATGTCCCGTTCGCTAGACACCTTGTTGCGCCCCAGTTTGCTGGCGGTCGCCATTGCCCTCTGCACCCCGCTGGCCAGCAGCCAACTGATCGCCGCTGAACAGGCGTCGAGCGTACGCGCCTACAACCTGCCGGCGGCTCCGTTGTCGACCACCCTGAATCAGATCGCCAGCCAGGGCGGCCTCACGCTGTCGCTGAACCCGTCGCTGGCGGCGGGCAAGACCTCGGCGCCGGTCAACGGCCAATATGACGCGGCCGGCGCCCTGCGCGCGGCCCTGCGCGGCACCGGTCTGCAACTGGAACAGAGCAGCACCGGCACCTACACCCTGGTCGCCGTGCCGGAAGGCGCGATGGCTCTGCCGGAAACCTCGGTGATCGGCGTGGAAAACTTCGAAAGCGCCTGGGGCCCGGTCGAAGGCTACACCGCCACCCGCACCGCCGCCGGCACCAAGACCGACACCGCGCTGGTCGAAGCACCGCGTTCGATTTCGGTCGCCACACGCCAGCAAATGGAAGACCGCGGCGTGCACAGCCTCGATGACGCCGTGCGCTATATGCCGGGGATCACCGCCAGCAGCTACGGCAGCGACACCCGCGCCGACTGGCTGCGCGTACGCGGTTTCGAACCGACTCAGTTCCTCGACGGCCTGCCCCTGCCAAAAGGCGTGTACGCCAACCCGAAACAGGAAACCTGGAACCTCGATCGCCTCGCCCTGCTGCGCGGCCCGGCCTCGTCCGTCTACGGCCAGACCCCGCCGGGCGGCCTGCTGGACATGGTCAGCCGTCGCCCGAGCGATGTGCAGAGCAGCGAAATCCAACTGCAATACGGCAGCGACAACCACCGCCAGATCAACTTCGCCAGCACCGGCAAGATCGATGACGCCGGCCAGTTTCTCTACGGCCTCAGCGGTGTGGTACGTGACAGCGGCACGCAGATCGACCACGTCGACAACAAGCGCTACAACATCGCGCCGAGCCTGACCTGGAACATCGACGACGACACCAGATTCACCCTGCTGACCCAGTTCACCCGCGACGATACCGGCATCACCAGCCAGTTCCTGCCGGTGCAGGGCACCAAGATCGACATGCCGTTCGGCAAGGTTTCCCATCACAAGAACCTGGGCGATCCGGACTGGGAATACTACGACCGCACCTATTACGCGCTGGGCTATGCCTTCGAACATCGCCTGAACGATGTGTGGCAGTTCAAGCAGAACCTGCGCTACACCAAGTCGGATCTGTCGTTCCAGGGCATCACCGTCGGCTCCTACCCGTTCACTCAAGTGGACAATGACGGCAACGTCGGCCGTACCACCACCATCGTCGACGAAGACATCAGCCAGTTCGCCGTGGACAACAACTTCCAGGCCGACTTCGCCACCGGCGACATCCGCCACACCCTGCTGCTGGGTCTGGATCACCAGCGCAGCAACACCAACTACACCTCGATCTTCGGCAGCGCGCCGGAGATCAACGTGAACAATCCGATCCATGGTCAGCCGATCGTGCGTCCGGCGCGCACCACCGCGTTCTATGACTACAACCAGAAGACCTACCAGACCGGCCTCTACGTTCAGGACCAGATGGCCCTGGACCAATGGCGCCTGACCCTCGGCGGCCGGGAAGACTGGGTGCACACCAGCACTCAATTCATCAACAAGGGCGACGCCACCAACACCCAGCGTGACAAGGCGTTCAGCGGTAACGCGGCGATCAGCTACGTGTTCGATTCCGGTTTCGTGCCGTACCTGTCCTACGCCGAATCGTTCCAGCCGACCACCGGCGCCGACGCCTCGTCGACCGAATCGCTCAAACCGACCGAAGGCAAGCAGTGGGAACTGGGCATCAAGTACCAGCCACCGGGCAGCAAGACCCTGCTGACGGCAGCCGTGTATGACCTGACCCAGAAAAATGTCTCGGTCAGCTCGTTCGTCAACGGCGTATCGATCACCAGTCAGACCGGCGAAGTGAAGGTCAAAGGCCTTGAGCTGGAAGCCGTCTCCGACGTCACCGACAACCTGAAGGTCATCGCCGCGTACACCCTGGCCAAGTCCGAAGTGCAGAACGGCGCCGACAAGGGCAACCGTCTGCAACTGATGCCGAATCAGCAAGCCTCGCTGTGGGCCGATTACACCTGGCACAGCGGTGTGCTCGACGGCTTCGGCATCGGCGCCGGCGCGCGCTACACCGGCAACACCTACGGCGACAAAGCCAATACCTGGCTGGGCAAGGCGGACGCGTACACCGTGTTCGACGCCGCCGTGCATTACGACCTCGGCCGTCTGGACAACAGCCTCAAAGGCGCGTCGCTGGCACTCAACGCCACCAACTTGCTGGACAAGGACTACATCTCCACTTGCGACAGCTTCTACTGCTACTACGGCGACCAGCGCAGTGTCGTCGCAAGCGCCACTTACAAGTGGTAAGCGCCTGAGCTGAACAGGCCCTGCAACCAGGCCGTCCCTCGTGGACGGCTTGGGTGTTTTTGAAGGTCATGAAATGAAAAGTAAAACAATTCGCCGCTGGTCCTTGGTCCACACCTGGACCAGCCTGATCTGCACCGTGTTTTTGCTGCTGCTGGCCCTGACCGGCCTGCCGCTGATTTTCCATCACGAGATCGACCACCTGCTGGGCGATGCGCCCGAGTTGCGGGTGATGCCGGCGGACACGCCGCATCTGAACCTGGCGCAACTGGTCGAAGCGGCGGAGAAGCATCGCCCCGGCGAGGTCGTGCAGTACTTCGGCTTCGAAGACGACGAACCGAATGCCGTGCTGACGATCATGGCCAGGACCGCCGGCACCGAGCCCAATTCCTCGCACACCTTCATGCTCGACGCGCGCACCGGCGAAGCCCTGGAAATGCCGTCGGCCAACGGTGGGCTGATGCTGTTCATCCTGCGCCTGCACGTCGACATGTTCGCCGGGCTGCCGGGCAAATTGCTGCTGGCGTTCATGGGCTTGCTGTTCGTGGTCGCGATCGTGTCCGGCACGGTGTTGTACCTGCCGTTCATGCGCCGCTTGGCGTTCGGCACCGTGCGCCAGGACAAATCCACCCGCCTGCGCTGGCTCGACCTGCATAACCTGATCGGCGTGGTAACTCTGACCTGGGCGCTGGTGGTCGGCGTGACCGGGGTGATCAGCGCCTGCGCCGATCTGATCATCGCTGCATGGCGCAACGATTCGCTCAACGCCATGATCGCGCCCTACCGCGATGTCCCGCCGCTGATCCACCTCGCCCCGGCCACGCGACTGCTGGATATCGCCAACGAAGTCGCACCGGGCATGAAACCGGACTTCATCGCCTTCCCCGGCACCCGTTTCTCCAGCGAGCACCATTACTCGGTGTTCATGAAGGGCGGCACCCACCTGACCTCGCACCTGCTGACCCCGGTGCTGATCGACGCCAGCACCCTGCAGGTCACGGCGGTGGCAGAACGACCGTGGTACATGGACGCCATGGGCATGTCGCAGCCGCTGCACTTCGGTGACTACGGCGGCATGCCGATGAAAATCCTCTGGGCCACGCTGGACGTGCTGACCATCATCGTCCTCGCCAGCGGCGTGTACTTGTGGGTGGTACGACGCAAGGCCGCGAAACCGGTACTGGAACCGGCGCAGGCCTCTGCATGAAGCCGCGTCAGTCGAATTTCTGGAAGGTCTTCAGCACACCGCTGGTGATCGCGCTGCTGAGTGCGGCGGGCCTGTTCGCGGCGTTGCTGGGCGACGGGATCTGGGATGGCCTGAGCTGGATTGGTCTGGGCATTCCGGCAGTCATTGCCCTGCGCGGATTGCTGCAACGCCGCCGAACGGCTTGAGCCTGACGGGCAACGCGCTATGCTGCCCGTCATTGCCCCTGACCGAGACCCTGCCGATGTCCGCTCCCAGCATGACCCTGTTCCACAACACCCTGTCCCCGTTCGTGCGCAAAGTCATGGTGCTGCTGCACGAGACCGGCCAGCAGGATCGCGTCGCGCTGCAGGACTGCGTGCTCAGCCCTGTCAGCCCGGACGCCGCCCTCAACGCAGACAACCCGCTGGGCAAGATCCCGGCCCTGCGCCTGGCCGACGGCAATGTCATCCATGACAGCCGGGTGATCCTCGATTACCTCGACCACCAGCACGTCGGCAACCCGCTGATCCCCCGCGACGGCTCGGCCCGCTGGCGGCGCCTGACCCTGGCCTCGATGGCCGACGGGATCATGGACGCCTCGGTCATGGTGCGTTACGAGCAAGTGCTGCGCGCCCCGGAAAAACACTGGGACGAGTGGCTCGAGGCCCAGCGCGAGAAGATCCGCCGCGCCCTCGCCTTGCTGGAGCGCGACGCGATTGCCGAACTGACCTGCCACTTCGACGTCGCCGCGATCAGCGTGGCCTGTGCACTGGGTTATCTCGACCTGCGCTTCCCGGATCTGGGCTGGCGTGACGCCAATCCGCAACTGGCCAACTGGTTCTTTGAAGTGAGCCAGCGGCCGTCGATGATTGCGACCATGCCGAAGGCTTGACGCACCGGGCGGGAGGCAACGAGGCAAAGATCAGCGTCATCAACACCTCGGCCTCCCGCTGCTCCTCACGCAATCCCACGAACCGGCTCATTGCACCGCTCCGATATCGAATTGCAGCGGTTTGGCCGGTTTCTACCCGATCCCGTACCAGTCCAGATTGCGGGTCAGCACCATGAACACACCGAGCAGACCGAACAGCAGCAGCGAACCCATCAGCAGCGCGTAATCCTCGGCGCTCAGCAAGCCGTAGAGCAAACCGAACAACGCCGCCAGCCCCGCCGAAAAACTCAAGCCATGCCGCACGCTGCGCAGCACGTGGCAGACATAGAACCCGATCAACAGCACACAACCGCTGGCCGACAACAGATACGCCAGGGCAAACCCGATGTGCTCCGACAACGACAGCAGCAACAGATAAAAGAACGCCAGCGCCACGCCCACCAACGCGTATTGCACCGGGTGCACCGCCAGGCTTTTCAGCACTTCGAACAGGAAGAAACCGGCGAACGTCAGGACGATGAACAACAGCGCATATTTGATCGCCCGGTCACTCTTCAGATACTGATCCACCGGATCGATGAAGCTCACGCCGAAACTGCGCCCGTTGAACGCCTCGCAATCATTGCCCGACACACAACGGCTCATCGCCTCCTGCAAATTGGTGGAGAAAAACGAGGTCTGCCAATCGGCGGTGAAACCCTGATCGTTGATCTCGCGTTTGGCCGGCAGAAAGTTGCCGATGAAGCTTGGGTGCGGCCAGTTGGCAGCGAGGTTCACCCGACTGGTCTTGCCCACCGGCAGCACTTGCAACGAGCCGGTGCCTTGCAGGCGCAGGTCGAAGCCGAAGGCCAGTTCCGTGGTCTTGCTGGTGTCCAGCGCCGGCAGCGTCACTCGCACACCCTCGCCCAGCCAGCCGACCTGGGTGCCGGGCACGAAGTCCAGACGCTGCGCGCCCAGTTCCAGCTTCAGCGCGTTTTCAATCCCGCGAATGTCGCTGATGCCGACTGCAAGGAACGGCGCATCGAAGGTGTAATCGGCAAAGTCTTCCTTGACTCCCAACTGCGCAGGCACCGAGAAATGCCCGCTGATACGGTTATCGGCATGGAACAGCCGCGCCTCGTAAATGCCACGCGCGCGCAGCTCGGTCTGCACCTGGCCGTCGAGTTCAAAGCGTTCCGGGAGGAAATACAGGCGTCCGCGTTCTTCGCCGATTTCCTGATAACGCTCGTCGCTCTTCTCTTTGGTCTTCCAGGTGCGAACAACTTTGCGATACGGCACAACCATCACCGGCCCGCTGAGTTGCTGGCTGTAGCTTGAGCTTCTGGCGATGTCTTCGAGCACACCGTCACGCAGTTGCTGGCGATCGTCGATGATGCCGTCGATCATCAGCAGCGGTACCAGCAATACCAGGATCAGCAGGGCAATGGCCCCGAGTTTTATCGTCAGACTTTTGTTCATGGGACTCTCCCTGTTTCGATGGGCAGAGTCTGCAAAGAGGATGTGGGGGTTTTGTGGGAGGAATGTGGAGTTTGTGTGGAGACTACAACTGCAGAACGACTTCCACCCCGGCTTCGACGTTGCCGATGCGCATCGAACCACCGTGCAACTTGACCACCTCTTCGACAAAATTGAGCCCGAGACCAGTGCTTTTACGTCCGCTGTCCGGGCGTGGCAGGGAGTAGAAGCGCTCGCTCAAGCGCGGCAAGGCGTAGTCGGGAATCGGCGTGGTTTCGTTGAACAGGCGAAGCTCGACCCGCTCACCGATTTTCTCGGCGCCGAAGCGCAGCAGACCGTGCGACGGGGTGAAATCCAGTGCGTTCTCCAGCAAATTGCCCAGCGCCTGACGCAACAGAAACGGCTCGCCTATCAACGCCAGATCCGGCGCGATGGTTTGCTCGATCCGCAGTTGCCGGCCTTCGATGCGTGCCATTTGAGCCTGTAACAGCTCATCCACCAGCGCCGCCAATGGCACTGCGACGCGTTCCTCAAGACCCTGCCGCTGTTCGACCTGAGCAAGATTGAGCAGGCGCTCGATCAACTGCTGCATCCGGGCACTTTCACTGTCGATGTTGCCGACAAAACGCAATCGCTGATCCGCCGACATCTCGTCCTGCAACAACTCGGCGGCACCACGAATGGCGGCCAGGGGGCTCTTCAATTCATGGGTCAGGGTGTGCACATAGCGCTCGACGTAGGCCTTGCCTTCGAGCTGGGTGCGCATCTGTTCCACGGCGGTCGCCAACTGCTCCAGCTCGCCGCCGCGATAGTGCGGCACCGCCACCCGACGGCCCTCGCTCACGGCCTGGGCGTACACGGTCAAGCGGTGCAGCGCGCGACTGAGCCACCACGACAGCACGGCGCCAAGCAACAGGCCGAGGACGATCAACCCGGCGCCGTACCCGAGCAAACGGCGTTCGGTGCGATCGACATAAGGTTGTAGCGAACTGTTGGGCTTGGCCACGGTGACCACGCCGATGATCGCGCCGTTGTCGCGGATCGGCGCGCCGACATGCATCACCGAGGAGTTCGGGTCATTCGGGTCACTGCGGCTGGAACGTGCGCCGTATTCACCGCGCAGGGTCAGGTAGACGTCGTTCCAGCGCGAGTAGTCCTGACCGACCGCAACACCGCTGGAGTCCAACACCACGATGCCCTTGGCGTCGGTGACGTAGATGCGGTGGTTGACCTGGTTTTTCGCCAGGCCCCAGATCGTCGCCTTCGGCTGGCGTTCGCCATAGGCGCGGAGCAGCTGCGGCCAGCGATTCTGGTTCAGGGTGCCGGCCTTGAAATCGTCCCGCAGGATTTCCGCCATCAGGTTGGCGGTATCGACCAGGGTTTCTTCGGTGGACTGGCGCACGCCGGGGCGGATTTCTTCCATCACGGTATTGAGTACGAAGTATCCGGTGAGACCGATGAACAGCACGTACACCAGGAAAATCCGCAGCCCCAGCGACATCAGCTGTGCCCCGGACTGTAGCTGTAGCCGAGGCCGCGGTGGGTCTGGATCGGCTCGGCTTCGGCGCGCACCAGACGCAATTTGGCGCGCACGCTTTTGATATGGCTGTCGATGCTGCGCTCGTACCCGGCGTCCGCCGCTACGCCCAACGCATCGAGCAGTTGCTCGCGGCTGAATACCCGCTCGGGTTGCTCGAGCAGGCATTGCAGCAGGCGGAATTCGTGGCGGGTTAGGCTCAGGGGCTGGCCGCGATAGATGATCTGTACGCGTTCGGGATCGACGCGAAACAGCGCCGAGGATGCCTCGATGACCGGGCGTGGCGCCATGCGCTTGAGAATCGCCCGGACCCGCGCCGCCACTTCCCGTGGGCTGAACGGCTTGACCACGTAATCGTCGGCGCCGATTTCCAGACCCACCACCCGGTCAATCTCGGCATTGCGCGCACTGAGAAACAGCACCGGCACTTCACTGAAGCGACGCAGTTGCTTGCAGGTTTCGAAGCCACTGATGTCCGGCAAACCGATGTCGAGGATGATCAGATCCGCCGGGGTCTGGCGCTGATGTTCCAGCGCCGCTGCGCCCAGGCTCAGCCAGGTCGTGGTGAAGCCCTCGCCCTGCAAGGCAAAAATCAGCGTGTCGGCAATCGCCGCTTCGTCTTCGACAATCAGGATATGAGGCATGGCGTCCGAGCCTGTGGGTTAAGTGCGCGAACGGTGCCCCAAGCCCGGCGTTACGTCAATGAGACCACTTGTTTCAGCAGTCCGGCTTGTCCGCCGTGAAGCGCCGCGCCGGGTTCACCGCCGCGCCGAACTCGCGCAGGGCCTTGGCACCGATCAGCAACGGGTAGTTGAAGTTGCTGCGGTCGGTCAGGTTGACCTCCACGGTACGCTTGACGTCGCCCAGGCACAGCTCCAGATCGACTACCGGGCGCTTGGCCACTTCGGTGCTTTCGCCCTCGTCTTCTTCATCCGAGCGACTCTTGATCTTGCTGATCCGCGCAACCTTGTGTTCGTACACCTTGTTGCTGGCGTCCTTGGTGGCCAGACGGAAACGCACCCAGTCTTCGCCGTCGCGCTTGAACGTCTCGATGTCCTTGGCCGACAGCGAGGCAGTCAGTGCGCCGGTGTCCATCTTGGCCTTGAGCACTTCGCCGCCGATTTCCGGCAGTGCGATGTATTCATAGCGTCCGTAAAGGGTCGGCTCGGCTGCCAGGACCGGCAGGGCGACGAGGGAAAGCAGTGCAAGGAGGGATTTCACGTAAGGGGCTTCCTTGGGAAATGGGGGCGTCAGACGCGAGATTTTAGACCGTTGTTTACTTGATCGTTCCCACGCTCCGCGTGGGAATGCATCAGGTGACGCTCCGCGTCACAGGGACGCAGAGCGTCCCCGGCGGCGTTCCCACGCAGAGCGTGGGAACGATCAGACTAACGCCCCACAGGTGAAACATTCGTCACCGGCGGATTTGGCCTGTCGGCCGAAGCCACTTATCATGGCGCGCCCATCCGTTTTCCAAGAGTTGCTTATGCGCCGCCTGCTCACCGGCTGTTTCGTCACCCTGCTGCTGTTGTCCAACACCCTGGTGCTGTTCGGCCCGCTGATGGTGTTTGCCCTGCTCAAGCTGATTCTGCCGGGGCGCTTTCGCGACTACGCTTCGTGGGCGGTGATGTGGATCGCCGAAACCTGGGCGGAAATCGACAAGCTGATCTTCCGCCTGTGCATCCCCACGCAATGGGACATTCGCGGCGGCGAAAACCTGCGCAGCGACACTTCCTACCTGGTGATCAGCAATCATCAGTCCTGGGTCGATATCCCGGCGCTGATCCAGACCCTCAACCGGCGCACGCCATTCTTCAAGTTCTTCCTCAAGAAAGAGCTGATCTGGGTGCCGTTCCTGGGCCTGGCCTGGTGGGCGCTGGACTACCCGTTCATGAAGCGCTACACCAAGGCGTTCCTGGCGAAGAACCCCGAGTTGGCCGGCAAGGATCTGGAAATCACCAAAGCCGCGTGCGAGCTGTTCAAGCGCCAGCCGGTGACGGTGGTGAATTATCTGGAAGGCACCCGTTACACCGCCGCCAAAAGCACTCAGCAGCAGTCACCGTTCAGCCATCTGCTCAAGCCCAAGGCCGGTGGCGTGGCGTTCGTACTGGCGGCGATGGGCGAACAGCTGGACGCGATTCTCGACGTGACCGTGGTTTATCCACAGCAGAAGATTCCGGGGTTCTGGGACCTGATCAGCGGCAACGTGCCACGCGTGATCGTCGACATCCAGACCCGCGAGCTGGACCCGGCCCTGTGGCAGGGCGATTACGAAAACGATCCGGCGTTTCGCGAGAAGGTCCAGAATTGGGTCAACCAGCTCTGGACGCTCAAGGATCAGCGCATCGCCGAACTCAAGGGCGAGCGCCGCTGAGTCAACCGTTGGTGCCGGTGCCCCAGATGCTGCCCAGGCTTTGCAGCAGCGAACCGCCGACACCCTGCTGACCGAGGTATTGCAGGAGGATCGGGGCAAACTGGCCGACCATCCCGCTGTCCATGCCCAGCGCACCGAAGGCGTTGTTCAGGTCATTGGTGTCCTTGACGTTGCCCAGCGCATTTTCCAGCCCGGCGGACTTGCCCGACGAGCCGAGCAAACCGCTCAGCGCCGCCAGATTGCCAGCGCCGCCCGACAGCTTGTCGATGCCCGGCACTTCCTTGGCCAGCTCGGAATAGTCCGTGTTGCTCAGCTGGTTCTTCGCCAGTCCCAACATCGCACTGGTGCCGCCGACCGCTTGCTGCGGCGTGACGTTCAGCGCGCTCAAGGCACTCAACAGACCGGCGGTTTCCGAGGTCGGTGCCGCAGCGGCGGCCTTGTCCCCGCCTTGCATGCCCGATACCGCACCGGCCACGTCATTCAAACTGAAACCGGCAAACACCGGCCCTGCCGCCAGGGTCAGGAGCGATGCCAGGGCAAAACCGCGTGAAATCTTCATTCAGACATCCTCTTGTGGCGTGGATTGCGCCGGATACAGGCGCTCAAACTGCCGGTTTGACCGGACGACCGTCGGCATGTTCCAGCCGGTAAAGATCATTTTCCTTTAAAGAAACGCCACAAGACGACGGCCTTTAGCTCAGAAATTTTAAAAACCGACAGCGGTTATTTCGAAAAATGCTTAAAACCTGTCATTTATGACAGTTAACGAATAGAACATTAACAGACAGCATTACAGCTCAATCCCGTAACGGAGTACGAGTAATGTTGAAAAAAACATTTGCTGCTGCGCTGGTCACCGTTGCTCTCACCAGCACGGCCTATGCCGATTGCCCCGCTGTCACAACATTTATAAAACTGCCGGACGGCAGGTTCGTCGCGCAGATGAACCCCGAATTAGCGATACCGGTTGACGTCGATCCTGCCACTGCCAGTGAATCGGAGGTCCGGAGCCTTCTCTTCACCGCTGTACGCCTCAAGGAAAAAGATGATAAGGATAACGCCAGGGCCGTCTGCCAGTACGAAGATGGGAAAAAACCTTCTTTACTAGGGGCATCTTTGGTCTGGAAACCCGGGAAACCCATCACGCCTTCCGGTCCGAACTGGAAGAACGATGACTGTGCGACAAAGAGCGGGAACGTTGGGGACTGCCCGTTCCAGTAACGAGCCAAACAACGTACTTTTTGAAGCGTATGCAACGAAAAAGGGCAGCCCGACGGGCTGCCCTTTTTCATCTATGCAACTTACGCCGCACTGAACAACTTGTGCGGATCAATCACAAACTTCTTCGGCACGCCGGCATCGAACTCGCCGTAACCTTCCGGCGCCTGGTCGAGGCTGATGACCTGCACGCCCACCACTTCGGCGATGTTGATGCGGTCCCACATGATCGCCTGCATCAGCTGACGGTTGTACTTCATCACCGGGGTCTGACCGGTGTGGAAGCTGTGGGATTTGGCCCAGCCGAGGCCGAAGCGGATGCTCAGGCTGCCCATTTTCGCGGCGGCATCGACAGCACCAGGATCTTCAGTCACGTACAGTCCCGGAATACCGATCTTGCCGGCGACGCGCACTACGCCCATCAGCGAGTTGAGTACGGTGGCCGGGGCTTCGGATTTGACGCCGTCGTGACCATGACCACGGGCTTCGAAGCCCACGCAGTCCACTGCACAATCCACTTCAGGCTCGCCCAGCAGCGCGGCGATCTGTTCGTGCAGCGGGGTGTCTTTCGACAGGTCGACGATTTCGAAACCCTGAGCCTTGGCGTGGGCCAGGCGGATGGTGTTGACGTCGCCGACGATCACCACCGCAGCGCCGAGCAAACGGGCAGAGGCGGCAGCGGCCAGACCGACCGGGCCAGCGCCGGCAATGTAAACGGTGCTGCCCGGACCGACGCCAGCGGTAACGGCGCCGTGGTAACCGGTCGGCAAAATGTCGGAGAGGCAGGTCAGGTCACGGATTTTCTCCATGGCCTTGTCGCGGTCCGGCAGTTTCAGCAGGTTGAAGTCGGCGTACGGCACCAGCACATACTCGGCCTGGCCGCCGGTCCAGTCGCCCATGTCGACGTAACCGTAGGCACCCCCGGCACGGGCCGGGTTGACGGTCAGGCAGACGCCGGTGTGTTGCTCCTTGCAGGAACGGCAGCGCCCGCAAGCCACGTTGAACGGAACGGAGACCAGGTCGCCGATTTTCAGGCTTTCGACGTCGCTGCCCTTCTCGATCACTTCACCGGTGATCTCGTGTCCCAGCACCAGACCGACCTGAGCGGTGGTACGGCCGCGCACCATGTGCTGGTCGGAGCCGCAGATGTTGGTTGAAACCACACGCAGGATGACACCGTGCTCGATCTTCCTGCCGCGCGGATCCTGCATTTTCGGATAGTCGATTTTCTGTACTTCGACCTTGCCAGCGCCGAGATACACCACACCACGATTGCCAGACATGCTTTCACCTCGCTGTTGTTTTTATGGAACCGCGCCGCCCAGGCAGGCAGCGCGTTAAGTGCTCGGGTACAGATGCTGATGCTTGTGTTGCCTGTTATGGCCTCATCGCTGGCAAGCCAGCTCCCACAGGGGTTCTGGTTGGATTCAAATTTTGTGAACGACACAAAACCCTGTGGGAGCGGGCTTGCTCGCGAAAGCGATCTAAAGAACGACGGTTCTGTTGGCGTTCAAGAAAACCCTTCTTTCGATGTGATACCCGACAGCCCGGGCCAGGGTCAGGCCTTCGATGTCGCGGCCCTTGGCGATCAGGTCCTCGGGGTAGTGACTGTGATCCACCGCCTCGACGCCCTGGGCGATGATCGGCCCCTCGTCCAGGTCGTTGTTGATGTAGTGCGCGGTTGCGCCCACCAGCTTCACGCCCTTGTTGTAGGCCTGGTGATACGGTTTGGCGCCCTTGAAGCCCGGCAGCAGCGAGTGGTGAATGTTGATCGCCTTGCCATCGAGCTTGCGGCACAGCTCCGGCGACAGCACCTGCATGTAGCGGGCGAGGATCACCAGTTCAGCGCCGGCCTCTTCGATCACCTGCCACACCTGCCGCTCCTGGGCCGGTTTGTCGTTGGGGTCGAGGGGGAAATGGTAGTAGGGAATCTGGTGCCAGTCGGCCAGCGGCTTGAGGTCCGGATGGTTGGACACCACCGCCGCCACGTCCATCGACAACTGGCCGATGCGCTGGCGATAGAGCAAGTCGTTGAGGCAGTGATCGGCCTTGGAGACCATGATCACCACTTTTGGCCGGTAGTTCGGCGCAGTCAGCTCGAAGATCATGCCGAACGCCTGACCACGCTCGGCGAGGCCGGCGCGGAAGGACTGTTCGTCAAAACCGTCGGGCTGACGGAACTCCACCCGAATGAAGAACCGGCCCGAGAGCCGGTCATCGAACGAGTGGTGCTCGGTGACGTAGCAGCCCTGCTCGAACAGAAAACGCGTCACCGCGTCCACGGTGCCGAGAACGCTGGGGCAGTCGGCGGTCAGAATCCATGTATCCGGGGCGCGGCTCATCGTTTTCTCCTGATCAGGCCTGAACGCTGAGGCCGTATTCGGCGGACGCATCCTGCAACCACAACCACCAGTAATCCGAGAAGCTGCGGCGAATCAGCAGCTCCCAGATGTCTTCGGCGGTGTGGCGGATCATCAGCTGCGACTTGGCGAACACCGTGCCGACCGCCTTGCCGACCGGGAAGTTGTTCGGGTGCACGTCGTAGCTGGTGGATTTCATCAGCACCTGACGCACGTTCGGGCCGCTCAGTTCGAGCAACTGCTGGCCGCCGCTGACGTTGACGATTGCGATGTGCAGATCGCCCAGCGCTTCGCGCAGTTTCTGCTCGGCAGCGAACTCTTCACCGCTCGGCACGATCAGCAGCCACTCGTCCGGGCCCATCCATTGCAGGCTGGTTTCACCTTTGACGATCACGCTCAGGGCACCCGGCAATTCAATGCCCAGCGCCTTGTGCACACCGGCAGCGAATGCGGCATCGTGGCCGTCGCCACGGATGGTCAGATGGCCGAGGAGTTTCTTCTCGCGCACGGTCACACCGGCGTTCTTGCGGCCCTTGCCGACCAGGCTGGCGAGGTCGGCATGATGCAGCGACGACTCGGCCTTGGCCCCGGTGGTCGGGCGTTGTTGGTAAACGTTGGCTGCGGTCATAAAACACCTATTCTTTTGTTTGATCGTTCCCACGCTCTGCGTGGGAATGCCGCCATGGACGCTCTGCGTCCGCTCTTGGGACGCGGAGCGTCCCGGGATGCATTCCCACGCAAAGCGTGGGAACGATCAGTATCAAATGTTCTGGCGATCGCCTTTCGGATCGAAGAACACCGAAGAAACGATTTCCGCCTCGATCACGCTGCCATCCGCCAGCGGTGCGAACACCCGCTCGCCCATGCGCTTGAGACCGCCCTTCACCACACCCATGGCAAACGAATAGCCGAGGGAGTTGTGCGCATAGCTGGAGGTCACGTGGCCGACCATGGTCATCGGGATCGACTGCTTGGTGTTGAACACCAGCTGTGCACCTTCCGGCAGCCAGACGTTCGGATCGATCGGCTTCAGGCCCACCAGTTGTTTACGCTGGTCACGCACGCAGTCTTCACGGTTCATGCCGCGCTGGCCGATCCACGAGAACGGCTTGGTGCGACCGACGCACCAGCCCATGTTCAGGTCGTCCGGGGTCATCGAGCCGTCGGTGTCCTGGCCGACGATGATGAAGCCCTTCTCCGCCCTCAAGACGTGCATGGTTTCAGTGCCGTACGGGGTCAGGTTGTACTGCTTGCCCGCCTCGACGATTTTTTCCAGCACGCCCATCGCGTAGTCGGCCTGGACGTTGACTTCGTACGACAGCTCACCGGTGAACGAGATGCGGAACACCCGCGCCGGCACACCGCCGACCAGACCTTCTTTCCAGGTCATGAACGGGAACGCTTCATTGGCCAGGTCGATGTCGGTGACGGCGCTGAGCAGCTTGCGACTGTTCGGGCCGGACAGGGTCATGGTCGCCCAGTGGTCGGTGACGGAGGTGAAGTACACCTTCAGGTCCGGCCATTCGGTCTGGTGGTACAGCTCCAGCCACTGCAGTACGCGAGCCGCACCGCCGGTGGTGGTGGTCATGACGAAATGGTTGTCGGCCAGACACGCCGTCACACCGTCGTCGAAGACCATGCCGTCTTCCTTGCACATCAGGCCGTAACGGGCCTTGCCCACGTCGAGCTTGGTCCAGGCGTTGGTGTACACGCGGTTGAGGAACTCGCGGGCGTCCGGGCCCTGGATGTCGATCTTGCCCAGGGTCGAAGCGTCCAGCAGACCGACGCTGTCGCGCACGGCCTTGCATTCGCGTTTGACGGCGGCATGCATGTCTTCGCCGTTTTTCGGGAAGTACCACGGACGTTTCCACTGACCGACGTCTTCGAACTCGGCGCCGTTTTTCAGGTGCCATTGATGCAGTGCGGTGTAACGCACCGGTTCGAAGATGTGCCCGCAGTGACGACCGGCTACCGCGCCAAACGTCACCGGCGTGTAGTTCGGACGGAACATCGTGGTGCCCATCTGCGGGATGGTCACGTTCAGCGAACGGGCGGCAATCGCCAGACCGTTGACGTTGCCGAGCTTGCCCTGGTCGGTGCCGAAGCCCAGCGCGGTGTAGCGTTTGACGTGTTCGACCGACTCGAAACCTTCGCGGGTCGCCAGTTCGATGGCGGCGGCGGTGACGTCGTTCTGCAGGTCGACGAACTGCTTCGGCGCCCGCGAAGTGCCTTTCTCGTGCGGTACCTGGAACAGCGCCAGGGTTGGTTCTTCGAGACGGCTCAGGGCTTTCGGCAACACGGCTTCAACGGTCTGGAAACCGGCTTCGGACGCGGCGCGCACACCGCCTTCAAAACCGTCAGCCAGGGAGTCGCCGAGACCGTAGACGCCGTTGATGCCACCGACGCACACGCGTTTCTGCGGTGCTTCGCCCGGTACGAAACCGAGGATGTCTTCACGCCAGATCGGCTTGCCGCCGAGGTGCGACGCCAGGTGAACCACCGGGCTGTAACCGCCGGAGCTGGCGATCAGGTCGCAGTCGAGCCATTCGCCGGGGCTGGTGACCTTGTGGCCTTTGACATCGATCGCCGCCACGCGGGCAGCGGTGACGTGCTTGCTGCCACGGGCCTCGATCACGGCGCTGCCGGTGAGGATGCGAATGCCTTTGGCGCGCGCCTCTTCAACCAGTGCGCCACGCGGATTGCTGCGGGCGTCGGCGATGGCGACGACTTGCAGGCTGGCGTCGAGCCAGTCCAGCGCCACGCGGTAGGCGTGATCGTTGTTGGTCGACAGCACCAGTTTCTTGCCCGGTGCCACGCCGTAACGGCGCACGTAAGTCGACACCGCACCGGCGAGCATGTTGCCCGGCACGTCGTTGTTGCCGTAGACCAGCGGACGCTCGTGAGCGCCGGTCGCCAGCACCACACGCTTGGCGCGGACGCGGTGAATGCGCTGACGCACCTGGCCGATCGGCGCGCGGTCACCGAGGTGATCGGTGAGGCGTTCATGAATGGTCAGGAAGTTGTGGTCGTGGTAACCGTTGACCGTGGCGCGCGGCAACAGCAGCACGTCCGGAGTATTCTTCAGCTCAGCGATGACGCTGGCGACCCACTCCATCGCAGGCTTGCCGTCGAGGCTTTCGCGGGAGTCGAGCAGGCTGCCGCCGAACTCTTCCTGTTCATCGGCGATGATCACCCGGGCACCGCTGCGGGCAGCAGCCAGGGCAGCGGCCAGACCGGCCGGGCCGGCGCCGACGATCAGCACGTCGCAGTGCTGGTTCATGTAGTCGTAGGTGTCCGGATCGACTTCGGTCGGCGAACGACCAAGACCTGCGGCCTTACGAATGTACTTTTCGTAAGTCATCCAGAACGATTGCGGGTACATGAAGGTTTTGTAGTAGAAGCCCGGCGGCATCAGCTTGCCGCCGACCTTGCCGAGAATCCCCATCATGTCGTTGTTGACGCTCGGCCAGCCGTTGGTGCTGGTGGCGACCAGGCCCTGGTACAACGCCTGTTGCGTGGCGCGCACGTTAGGGATCTGGGTGGCTTCGGTAGCACCGATCTGCAGCACCGCGTTCGGCTCTTCGGCACCGGCGGCGAAGATGCCGCGCGGACGTGAATACTTGAAGCTGCGGCCAATGATGTCGACGCCGTTGGCCAGCAGGGCTGCGGCCAGCGAGTCGCCTTCAAACCCTTTGTAGGTCTGGCCGTTGAAGGTGAAGCTCAGCACTTTGTTGCGGTCGATCCGTCCACCGTTGGACAGGCGATTGGTCTGGCTCATACCTTCTCTCCCAGCGCCGTCGTGGCTGTTTTCGCAGTGTCAGCCTTGTCGGTGAATTGCGGCTTGGTGCCGATCTTGTAGGTTTCGAGAATCTCGTAGGTCACGGTGTCGCGGGTGACGTTGAAGTACTGGCGGCAACCGGCGACGTGATCCCACAACTCGTGGTGCAGACCGCGCGGGTTGTCGCGGAAGAACATGTAGTCGCCCCACTCCTCGTCGGTGCAGCTGTTCGGATCCAGCGGACGCGGAATGTGCGCCTGACCGGATGCGTGGAATTCCTCTTCGGAGCGCAATTCGCCGCAGTGAGGACAGAAGATATGCAACATGGGGATTTCTCCTGTTAGTGGGCGACAGCCGCAGCGCCGTGTTCATCGATCAACGCACCGTTGTGGAAACGGTCGATGGAGAAAGGTGCGGCCAGCGGGTGCATTTCACCCTTGGCCAGACTCGCGGCAAACACGTTGCCCGAGCCAGGTGTCGCCTTGAAGCCACCGGTGCCCCAACCGCAGTTGAAGAACATGTTCGGGACCGGGGTTTTCGAAATGATCGGGCACGCATCCGGCGTGGTGTCGACGATGCCGCCCCACTGACGGTTCATGCGCACCCGCGACAGCACCGGGAACATCTCGACGATGGCCTGAATGGTGTGCTCGATCACCGGGTACGAACCGCGCTGGCCGTAGCCGTTGTAGCCGTCGATACCGGCGCCGATCACCAGGTCGCCCTTGTCGGACTGGCTGATGTAGCCGTGCACGGCGTTGGACATGATCACACTGTCGATAATCGGTTTGATCGGCTCGGACACCAGCGCTTGCAGCGGGTGGGATTCGATCGGCAGACGGAAACCGGCGAGCTTGGCCATGTGCCCGGAGTTACCGGCGGTGACCACGCCGACGCGCTTGGCGCCGATGAAGCCCTTGTTGGTTTCAACACCGATGCACACGCCGTTTTCCTTGCGGAAACCGATCACTTCGGTCTGCTGGATCAAGTCCACACCGAGGGCGTCGGCAGCGCGGGCAAAACCCCACGCCACGGCATCGTGACGGGCCACGCCGCCGCGACGCTGAACGGTTGCGCCCATCACCGGGTAGCGGGTGTTTTTCGAGCAGTCGAGGTACGGAATTTCGTCCGCGACCTGCTTGGCGTTGAGCAGTTCGCCGTCCACGCCGTTGAGGCGGTTGGCGCTGACCCGACGCTCGGAATCACGGATGTCCTGCAGGGTGTGGCACAGGTTGTAGACGCCGCGCTGGGAGAACATCACGTTGTAGTTCAGGTCCTGAGACAGGCCTTCCCACAGTTTCATCGCGTGTTCGTACAGGTGCGCCGACTCGTCCCACAGGTAGTTGGAGCGAACGATGGTGGTGTTGCGCGCGGTGTTACCGCCGCCCAACCAGCCCTTCTCGACCACGGCCACGTTGGTGATGCCGTGCTCTTTGGCCAGATAGTAGGCCGTCGCCAGACCGTGCCCGCCACCGCCGACGATGACCACGTCGTAGACCTTTTTCGGGGTCGGCGTGCGCCACATGCGCTGCCAGTTTTCGTGGTGGCTGAGGGAGTGTTTGAAGAGGCCGAAGCCCGAATAGCGTTGCATAGTCATGTACTCCAGAACGCTCAGCGATAAACCGGGAAGTCAGCGCACAGGGCCGAAACCTGCTGGGCGACGTTGGCCTCGACATCGGCATCGCCGAGGTTGTCGAGGATGTCGCAGATCCAGCCGGCCAGCGTCACGCACTGGGTCACCTTGAAGCCGCGGGTGGTCACCGCCGGGGTGCCGATGCGCAGGCCGGAGGTCACGAACGGCGACTGCGGGTCGTTCGGTACGGCATTCTTGTTGACGGTGATGTGCGCGCGACCGAGGGCGGCGTCGGCGTCCTTACCGGTGAGGCCCTGACGGATCAGGCTGACCAGGAACAGGTGATTGTCGGTGCCGCCGGACACTACATCGTAGCCACGTTTGATAAATACGCTCGCCATCGCCTGGGCGTTGTCGATCACTTGTTGCTGATAGGCCTTGAAGCCAGGCTCCAGCGCTTCCTTGAAGCACACGGCCTTGCCGGCGATGACGTGCATCAGAGGGCCGCCCTGAGCGCCGGGGAATACCGCCGCGTTGAGCTTCTTCTCGATTTCTTCGTTGGCCTTGGCCAGGATCAGGCCGCCACGTGGACCGCGCAGGGTCTTGTGCGTCGTGGTGGTGACCACGTCGGCGTAAGGCAGCGGGTTCGGGTACAGACCGGCGGCCACCAGACCGGCGACGTGCGCCATGTCGACGAACAGCAGGGCGCCAACCTTGTCGGCGATCTGACGGAAGCGCGGGAAGTCGAGGGTTTTCGAGTAGGCCGAGAAACCGGCGACGATCATCTTCGGTTTGCACTCGACAGCCAGACGCTCGACTTCGTCGTAATCGATCAGGCCGGTCTTGGTGTCGATGCCGTACTGCACGGCGTTGTACAGCTTGCCCGAGGACGAAACCTTGGCGCCGTGGGTCAGGTGACCACCGTGGGCCAGGCTCATGCCCAGAATGGTGTCGCCCGCTTGCAGCAGCGCGAGGTACACGGCGCTGTTGGCCGAAGAACCGGAGTGCGGCTGGACGTTGGCGTAATCGGCGCCGAACAGTTGCTTGGCGCGTTCGATGGCCAGCGCTTCGACCTTGTCGACGTGCTCGCAGCCACCGTAGTAGCGCTTGCCCGGATAGCCTTCGGCGTATTTGTTGGTCAGGCCGCTGCCTTGCGCTTGCATGACGCGTTTGCTGGTGTAGTTCTCCGACGCGATCAGCTCGATGTGATCTTCCTGACGTTGCTCCTCGGCATTCATCGCCGCCAGCAGTGCATCGTCGTAACCCTGGATCTGGTCTTGCTTGCTGAACATCGCGTCTCTCCCAGCGGCATCTGTGCGCCATTCGTCTCGGTAAGGCACGGCGCTCAGCCAGTGCCCTTTGATGCGATGGTATGGCCGGCGCAGGGAGGTCAAATGCCTACGGACGCCACGCAAAGGTGCGTTTACGACATGGCCCGAAATGCCATTGCCAGACTCGATCTCGAAAACACCGGAAAACCTTGTGGGAGCTGGCTTGCCAGCGATGGCGGCGGCACATCCGACATTGATGGTGGCTGACCCAACGCTATCGCTGGCGAGCCAGCTCCCACAGGGTTATGTGAAGAGTTGGCGGACGGCGAGCAGCAGCAGGAAATGCGCGGGATAGAGGGCATACGCCCAGCGGTGCATCGGAGGTGGCTGAAGATGTCGCCCATGTCGCAACAGGAACATTCCGAGCATTGGCGCAAACAGACAGGTGGCCATGCCGAGGATGGCGACCATGTTGCCGAACTGCGCGGATTCGTAGAGCACCCGCCATTGATTCGCGGCCAGACACAGCAGGCCCGGCAACAGGCTGAAATACCAGGGTTTGCGAAACACCAGCAACGTCGCCAGCGGCAGCAGGACGCCGAACAGACCGAACATCAGTCGCTCCGGGAACAACGCGGCCACCAGCAAGGCGCCGACAGCCAGCAATCGCGAAACCAGTGCCTGATCCTGCCAGCCCCGCGCCACCAGCAAACCCAGCGCCAGCGTGGGCATCACGTTCAAGGTGTCGGGCTCGGGAATGTACAAACGGTAGGGAATCTCGCTGAGCAGGCTGAACAGCAGCAACCAGCCCAGATAGCGCCATTCGGTCTTGCGCGTGCCGTCCCGCGCCAGATTCGCCGCCATCGCCAGGCAGAACCACGGGAACGCCAGCCGCCCCGGCACATACAGCCAATCGGCGCTGATCCCGACATATCGCAGGTGATCGAGCAGCATGCTCAGCAGCGCCAGCCACTTGAGCAGATCGAGTGCGCCGTCACGCTGGCTCAGGTGCATAATCGGCTCGCATCCTTGTAAAGTTCTGACAGCGACATCCCGTGTGCTCCCCGGATGATCTTCGGTAAAGTGCGCACCCTCATTGACCAACGGAGCGCCACAAGCGCACCGATCACGGAAGCCGGCCATGACCGACAAGAGCCAACAATTCGCCAGCGACAACTACTCCGGTATCTGCCCTGAAGCCTGGGCTGCCATGGAACAGGCCAACCACGGCCACCAGCGCGCCTATGGCGACGATGAATGGACAGCCCGCGCCTCGGATGATTTCCGCAAGCTGTTCGAGACCGATTGCGAAGTGTTCTTCGCCTTCAACGGCACCGCCGCCAACTCGCTGGCGCTGTCGTCGCTGTGCCAGAGTTACCACAGCGTGATCTGCTCGGAAACCGCCCACGTCGAAACCGACGAATGCGGCGCACCGGAATTTTTCTCCAACGGTTCGAAACTGCTGATCGCCGGCACTGAAAACGGCAAGATCACCCCGGCCTCGATCCGCGAAGTCGCCCTCAAGCGCCAGGACATCCACTACCCGAAACCGCGCGTGGTGACGCTGACCCAGGCCACCGAGGTCGGCAGTGTCTACACCCCGGAAGAAGTCCGTGCCATCAGCGACACCTGCAAGGAACTGGGCCTGAACCTGCACATGGACGGCGCGAGGTTCTCCAACGCCTGCGCATTCCTCGGCTGCTCACCCGCGGACCTGACCTGGAAGGCCGGCGTCGACGTGTTGTGCTTCGGCGGCACGAAAAACGGCATGGCGGTGGGTGAGGCGATCCTGTTCTTCAACCACAAACTGGCCGAAGACTTCGACTACCGCTGCAAACAGGCCGGGCAACTGGCTTCGAAGATGCGTTTCCTGTCGGCGCCGTGGGTCGGCATCCTGGAAAACGACGCCTGGCTCAAATACGCCCGCCACGCCAACCACTGCGCGCAACTGCTGGCTGAACTGGTCAGCGACATCCCGGGCGTGGAACTGATGTTCCCGGTCCAGGCCAACGGCGTGTTCCTGCAACTCTCGGAACCGGCCATCGCCGCCCTGACAGCTCGCGGCTGGCGCTTCTACACCTTCATCGGCAAGGGCGGCGCCCGCTTCATGTGCTCGTGGGACACCGAGGAAGAACGCGTACGCGAACTGGCACGCGACATCCGCGACGTCATGTCGGCCTGATCGCCTCCTCCTTGATCGTTCCCACGCTCCGCGTGGGAATGCCTCCCGGGACGCTCCGCGTTCCTGCCGCACCGCCGATGCAACGCCTGCCACCGCCATGACGCGGAGCGTCGAGGGCTGCATTCCCACGCAGAGCGTGGGAACGATCAAACGCCGACTCTATGTTGACTTTTCCCACCTTCACTACAGACGTCTCTGCTAGCGAGATCACTTTATCGACCCCACTCTTCTCGTTCCCACGCTCCGCGTGGGAATGCATCCGGGGACGCTCCGCGTTCCTCTCAACAGCACCGCAAGATTCAAGGATGAATCCCATGGGCCGAAGCCGCTACACCATCACCGAACCCGAAAAGCCTCACTTCCTGACCTGCACGCTGGTGGAGTGGCTGCCACTGTTCGTCCGCCCTTACCTCGTCGACCACCTGCTCAACTGTTGGCGCTATCAACAAACCCACCAGCAACTGAAGCTCTACGGCTACGTGATCCTGGAAAACCACCTGCACTTCGTGGCCCAGGCGCCTGACCTGAGCAAATGCCTGAGCCAGTTCAAATCCTTCACAGCCCGACAGATCATCGATGACCTGCAAAACAGGGGTGCAGAAAGAGCATTGAAGCGCCTTCGCTTCAGCAAACGGGCGCACAAGGAAGATCGGGTGTATCAGATGTGGCAGGAAGGTGCTCACGCGGAGATGGTCTACAGCGAAGAAGTCATGCGCCAGAAACTCGATTACATCCACAACAACCCGGTAAAGCGTGGTTATGTGGAGCTGCCGGAGCACTGGCGGTATTCGAGCGCCCGAAACTATGCAGGGCTGGATGGGTTGATCGAGGTTCAGCGCTGGTACTGAAGCCCCTGATATCCCACACGCAGATCGCTTCCTGATCGTTCCCACGCTCTGCGTGGGAATGCCTCCCGGGACGCTCCGCGTTCCTGCCGCACCGCAGATGCAACGCCAGGCACCGTCATGACGCGGAGCGTCAACGGCTGCATTCCCACGCGGAGCGTGGGAACGATCTGAGACCGCGTTACCTTCACTGCTTGGTCTACATTGTCTGTCGAGCCATCGCTCACATAACAATAAGCAGGAGCATCCGCATGTCGCTGAAAGACAAAACCCTGTTCATCACTGGCGCAAGCCGCGGGATCGGTCGTGAGATTGCGTTGCGGGCTGCAAAGGACGGGGCCAATATCGTGATCGCGGCCAAGAGCGCCGAGCCGCACGCCAAGTTGCCCGGCACCATCCACAGCGTCGCGGCGGAAGTCGAAGCGGCCGGCGGCAAGGCCTTGGCGCTGCAACTGGATGTGCGGGATGAGGAGGCGGTGCGACAGGCGCTGGCTCAGGCCAATGAGCATTTCGGCGGGATCGATGCACTGGTGAATAACGCCGGGGCGATCAAGTTGACCGGTGTGCAGCACATCGAGCTCAAGCGTTTCGACCTGATGCACCAGATCAACACCCGCGCGGTTTTGCTGTGCAGCCAGGCGGCCCTGCCCTACCTGAAGAAATCCTCCGGGCACATCCTTAACCTGTCACCGCCGCTGAATCTGGCCAGTAAGTGGTTCGCCCAGTACAGCCCCTACACCGTGACCAAGTACGGCATGAGCATGCTGACGGTCGGGATGAGCGAGGAATTCGCCAACTACGGCATCAGCGTCAATTCGCTGTGGCCGCAGACCATGATCGCCACGGCGGCCATCGAATTTCAGCTGGGCAATCGGGAGTCGTTCAAGCATGCGCGCACGCCGCAGATCATGGCGGATGCGGCGCATGTGATTTTGAGTAGCAGCGGGCGGCGGATTACCGGGCGGTTGCTGATTGATGAGGAGATTTTGCAGGAGAGCGGCGTAACCGAGTTCGATCATTACCGCTTCGATCCGGGGAGTGATGCGAAGTTGATGACAGACCTGTTTATCGACTGAGCATTTTCAGAAACGACCTACGCCAGGGCCTACATAAACCAAACAGGCCTCGCCATAGACTGCCGACTCCATTTTCGAGGAGCGCAGACTATGGCGAACCCTGCCTACATGACCATCACCGGCAAGACCCAAGGCCTTATTTCAGCCGGATGTTCGACGCCGGAATCGGTCGGCAACAAATACCAGACGGCCCATACCGATGAAATCATGGTGTTCGCCCTGAGCCATGAAATGCGCCGCGACGCCAATCTCGGAAAACCCGTCCACCGGCCGGTCATCATCACCAAAGCGGTCGACAAATCTTCCCCACTGCTGGCTCAGGCGCATTCGACCAGCGAAGAACTGGACTGCACGATCAGCCTCTACCGCACTTCGCCCCAGGGGCAGCAGGAAAAATTCTATTCGATCACCCTCGACGGGGCGGTTCTCGCTGAACTGTCGCAGGATGTGCCGCACGTGATTCTGCAAAATGATGCCCAGCCTCAAGAACAACTGGCCATTCGTTACCGCGGCATCAGTTGGGTACACCACATTGCAGGCACCACTGGCTATACCTCGTGGGGCGAAGCGGGTTGAGTTCACGGCAGCATGATCTGTGCGATGTGCAGGACGCTGCCGGCAACCTGCTTGGACAGGCACTGACCATCGGAAACCGTCATCTGGCATTTGGCATTGCACGTGTGCAATTCCATCAACAAGTCGCGTACTTCGCCAAGCAAATTACCGAGGAGGTAGCGGACGGACGCCTGACGCCGCAGCAAGGGATCAATGCGCTTGTGCAGGAACAAAGAAACCTGTTGAACCAGTCCCGAGCCCTGCAGCAGAACAGACACGGCACGCTCACCGGCGCGGCCAGGACACCACACTTGTCGATGCTTCCACATGCCGCGGCAAGCCCCGATCCGCACCGTTTACTGCGGGCCGTTCGCCAGCAGAATCTGAGAGTGACGCGCCTGAACTCAGCCCCGCTCTCATCTGTGCATCCAGTCAACGACTTGCGATTTTTCCCCCGCGAACACTGGCCCCAGGAATTGCCGGCACCGGAGGAGCCTGGGTTCTACATCGTGCCCAAAAGTCTGTCCGCCGAGAAACTGCAGGCGCAACTGTTTCCGTCGCCCAACCCGAATGTCATCGCCAAATTCAAAAGCCTCAATCAGCTGGACGACGTGGTGAAAGCCGGAACGCTGATTGTCCTGAGCGACCCGGACAATCAGCAATGCACCTATGAAGAATCACTGCTGATGGAAACCGCGCACATCGTCAGCACGGCGCTGGCGCCGTTGACGGTGGAAGAGGCGGACTTTTTTGCCCAGCACTACGAGGTCATCAGACGGACGCTTTCAGATGGGTCGAAAGTTATTGGGGTTGGTACCGCTATGGCCGCTAACCATCTGGATGGCATAAAAGCCGCTTTGAAAGATATTGAGGAATTGCATACCAGCACGATCAAGGCCAATGGCAGCCTGAATTCAAAGGCATTCAAAAAGCGCCGCGCCGGATTACTTCAACGGCTGGACGGACAGCTCACCGGATTGACCAAGAGAGCCATCGGCCTCCCTGATTACCCAAACCTTAAAATCGCTTTAGGTATTGAGCATCCTCACCGGGTGCACCGTTGGAGAAAGGCTGGCGGCATCGGCCAGACGCCCGGGTACTCCACTCACATTCAAGGCGTAGTGAAAGCCTCGCAATACATCAAATACGGTGGCTGGATTGGTACGGCCGTGGGTGGCGGAGCCTCGGCAATGAAGGTTCAAGATGTCTGTACGAACGGCAGTGCCGAGGCATGCAAAAAGGTGAAATACACTGAAGCCGGAAGTTTTCTGGGTGGAGCTGTCGGTTCTGCTGTGGGTGCAAGCGCGGCCTCCACCATTTGCGTAGCAATCGGGGTATCGACCGCAGGTATCGCTGGGGTGCTGTGTGGGGTACTGGTTGCGGGAGCCGGATCTTTTACGATCGGCTCTGTGGGCGAAAAAGGCGGCGAAATCGCCGGTGAATTGATTTACGAGAAAATCCGATGAGTTATGCAACTGCAAGAGAAGCATTCATTATTCTAAACATCATAAATTTCGCCACACTCATAATAATAAACTGCATATCGCTATATATCGCAAAAACAAAAATAGAGCTAATTATCAGCAGCCTTCAGAACAGCTCAATATTAAGCGGCCTCATCATGCTATGGCATGGCGGGATACATGGGCGGATCTACATGATGGGAGAAATTTTTGGTTTCCTGAAACGCCCGGAAGTCTACATTTACCAAGGAAAATTGAGTGCAACCGATATAATAAATTTTCCACCAGATTTTAAACGCACGCTGCTGACACTGTATAAATATCAGCGAATTTCAGGCTTCATGTTTGTATTCTTTGGGCTTCTCGCCGTATTCGAAGTCATTTAAAAACAGCAACTAATGCCTTCTTGTGATTTCCCCTATGGGAGATCACAAGAAGGCCTGCAAACTAACCTCAATACTCGATCCGAACATCCCCCTTCGGCACACTGCAGCAAGAAAGAATGTACCCCTCCGCCTCGTCGTCCTCGGTGATCCCGCCGTTGTGATCCATCTCCACCTCGCCGCCCAGCTTCAGCACCTTGCACGTCCCGCAGATCCCCATGCCGCAGGCTTTCGGGATCATCAGGCCGACCTTGGCAGCCGCCGCATGCACGGTCTCGCCCGGCGCGACACGGATGCTCTTGTCCGAAGAGGTGAATTCCACCAGGTGCAGATCCGCCGCCGGGACTTCCGGTGCTTCCGCTGCCTGCTCGGCCTGTTCCACCGCGTCGGCACGAGCTTCCGGCGGCGTGGCGCCGAAGGATTCCTCGTGATAGCGCTTCATGTCGTAGCCGGCGTTTTCCAGCAGGCGCTTGACCGCCGTCATGTACGGCGTCGGGCCGCAGCAGAAGACTTCGCGCTCAAGGAAGTCCGGCACCATCAGTTCGAGCATCTTGTGGTTGAGGTAGCCGCGATAGCCGGCCCACGGCTCGCCGAGTCCGTGTTTCTCACAGATCAGGTGCAGGCTGAAGTTGTCGATCCGCGACGCCATGTGTTCCAGCTCGCGGTGGTAAATGATGTCTTTCGGCGAGCGGGCGCTGTGGATGAACGTCATGTCGACGTTGCCGTTGGTGTCGTAGAACCAGCGCGCCATGGACATCACTGGTGTGATGCCGACACCACCGCTCAGGTACAGCACTTTCGGGCTCGGGAAATCGATGGCGTTGAACAGCCCGACCGGGCCGTGTACCGCCAGTTCCTGGCCTTCATGCAGGGTGTCGTGCAGCCAGTTGGACACCTTGCCCCCCGGCACCCGCTTGATGGTCACCGAAAAGCTGTACGGCACCGACGGCGAGCTGGAGATGGTGTACGAACGCATGATCGGCTGGCCTTCTATCTCCAGCTCCAGGGTCACGAACTGTCCGGGCTTGAAGAAGAACAGGATCGGCTGGTCGGCCATGAAACAGAAGGTACGCACATCCCAGGTTTCCTGGATGACTTTGACGCAACGGACGATGTGTCGGCCATTGGCCCAGGTCTGGGTGGTGACCGGATTCAGGAAGCTGTTCGACATGCTGTTCTCCACGGCCGACTGTCGGCCTTCATGTGGCGATTCTGCGTATAGCGCAGACGGCCCGTTTACCTATCCGCGACATTCACATACTTATCGCGACCAGCCCCCAACCACCGGGGGTTGCGCGTCGGGAACAGATTGCACCATGTCGCCCATGGATAAGGTTCCGGGCAGCGCCGGCCCCACACTCGCCTCCAACACAAACAGATTCTTTACACCTTGCGCTGCAACCCTGATCAGCCACTTTCGCGGCCACGCAGATGGCCTTGAGGAATTCATCGATGGACACCGCAAAAATCAGCCTGGGCGACCCGCTGGAACCCGCACGCAAGGCCACCGCACAAATGCTCCAGGAGCGCGAGCGCACCTATTCGCTGCCGCAACCGTTCTACAGTGACGAGCGCCTGTTCGATATCGACATGCAGGAGATCTTCCAGAAAGAGTGGTTGATCGCCGGCATGACCTGCGAGATCCCGGCCAAGGGCAACTACATCACCCTGCAGATCGGCAAGAACCCGATCATCGTGATTCGCGGCGCCGAGGGCGTGGTACATGCGTTCCACAACGTCTGCCGCCACCGTGGCTCGCGCCTGTGCACCAGCGACAAGGGCAAGGTCGCCAAACTGGTCTGCCACTACCACCAGTGGACGTATGAGCTGGACGGTCGCCTGCTGTTCGCCGGCACAGAAATGGGCGCCGACTTCGACATGAAGCAGTACGGCCTCAAACCGGTAAACGTGAAGACCGCCGGCGGTTACATCTTCATCAGCCTGGCGGAGAACCCGCCGGCCATCGATGACTTCCTGTCGACCCTGAACCACTACATGGAACCGTACGACATGGAAAACACCAAGGTGGCGGTGCAAACCACCTTGATGGAAAAGGCCAACTGGAAACTGGTGCTGGAAAACAACCGCGAGTGCTACCACTGCAGCGGTTCTCACCCGGAACTGTTGAAAACCCTGCTGGAGTGGGACGACGTCACCGACCCGCGCGCCGACCAGGCGTTCAAGGATCACGTCGCCGCCTCCGCCGCTGCCTGGGAAGCCGAGAAGATCCCTTATGCCCACGCCAGTTTCGGCCTGCGCAACCGCATCGTGCGCATGCCGCTGCTCAAGGGCACCGTGTCGATGACCATGGACGGCAAACAGGGCTGCGCCAAGCTGATGGGCCGGATCAAGAACCCGGACCTGGGCTCGATGCGCATCCTGCACCTGCCGCACTCGTGGAACCACTGCATGGGCGACCACATCATCGTGTTCACCGTGTGGCCGATCAGCGCCCAGGAAACCATGGTCACCACCAAATGGCTGGTGCACAAGGATGCGGTCGAAGGCGTGGACTACGACGTCGAACGCATGCGCCAGGTGTGGGACGCGACCAACGATCAGGACCGTCGCCTGGCCGAAGAGAACCAGCGCGGGATCAACTCCACCGCCTACCAGCCGGGCCCGTACTCCAAAACCTATGAGTTCGGCGTGGTCAACTTTGTGGACTGGTACAGCGAGCGGATGCTGAGCAACCTCGGCGCCGAGCCTGCGCCGTACCTCAAAGGCGTGCCGGTCCAAGGCTGATTGCATCTGACCGATCGTTCCCACGCTCTGCGTGGGAATGCAGCCGGGGACGCTCTGCGTCCCAAAAGCGGACGCAGAGCGTCCATTGAGGCATTCCCACGCGGAGCGTGGGAACGATCATGGCGTCCTTATAGCAACCGCATCATTGCGATGACCACCTTACCGAGCCATCCTCCCCGATAAACTCCTCGAAAATCTCCTCCCCCACCAACCTGATCTTCGCGTACCCGTTCAACACCCGCAGCGGATAGTCCGGATCGTTCGCATCCTGCGTCTCCGAAAACAACACCCGCGAATGCCCGTTCAGCTCGCTGGTGGTGCCATAGGGAATCGCTCCGTGCCCGGCGCAGCGCGCACGCAGTCCACCCTGCGGCGCATAGACAATGCCGTTGTGCAAATGGCCCCAATACCAATAATCCGGCTCACGCCCCAGCGCATCGCACACCGGTTGATACAGCGCAGTCTTGTGGTGCCCGGTGATGTCGAAGCCCTGATGGTGGCTGAGCACCATGAGTTTCTTGCGTTTCGGCAGTCCCTTCATCCATTCGATCTGCGGCTTGTTCAACGTGCCGTCCATGTACAGGTTCATGACGTCCGAGGCGTACGCCGTGTCCAGCCCGACAATCAGCCAGTCATCGTTGATCAGGGCGAAGTAGCTGGTGCCCTGCTGCCCCGGAAAACGCGCCGCCAGTTCCTTGAAGTAACCGTGGGCGCCGCTGTACATCTCGTGGTTGGAATTGAGGGTGAACGAGCCGTGGGTGCCCATCGGCCAGCCGGCCATGTCGGTGTCTTCCTGGGAGTGAGTGCCGGCGTAATAGACATCCCCCAGGTGAATGGTGAAATCGGCATTGGCCAGTTGCATCTGGTTGGCCACCGACACCGCCGGCGCATGACTGTTGAACGGCCCGGTGCCCCAGTCGCCGGCAATCGCCAGCGTCACTTCGCGCTCCATTTTCACCAGCGCCGGATCGGTGCCGAAGGTCGCGTGATGGCGCAGGTTCTCGATCCACTTCAGCAGCGCCTCGCTCCACAGCAGATCCAGCAGCTCCCATTTGCGGCAGCCAAGCAACGTGCCGTCCTTGAGCACTTTGGTCTGCAATTGATCGGGCGATTGCGGCAACGGCGTCGCGTTGCCGATACGCAGGATCGACAAACCGTGGGCCAACTCCCACGGCACGGCCGGCTCGTCGGTCGGCAACTCGCCGTGCTTGAGCACGTATTGCGCCTGATCGTGACCGCGTTGGAGCAACTTGATGATGGCCTCGAATTCCTTGGGTTCGAGTTCGCTGATGAGCTTCATCCAGGCCATTTCGATGCGCGTGAACAAGCCGTGCAGGCGCAGCTTGACCTTGTCGTATTCGTGTTTCAGATGACCGACCGCTGACATGGCGAAATCCTCTATCCGTAAGGGTTCACAGGGTTTTCATGAATTCGATCAGTGCACGCTTGTCGTCGTCCGACAGCGTCGTGCCGTACAGGTGACCGCTGTTGTGGTTGCCTTCCAGGCGCGTGTCGTAGGTGAAGTCCGCCGAGGCCTTGGCCTGGGCGCCGCTGGTCACGAAGCCGACGTTGACCGGGTCGTAGACATCGGAGCCGGTGATGAACACCTGCGGACGTTTTTCCGGCGGTTGCAGCAAGTCCCACAGGGTCGGCACCGAACCGTTGTGCAAGTAAGGTGCACGCAGCCAGATGCCGTCGGTAGGCGTGTTGCTGTAGCTCTGGGTCTTGCGGTAGGCGCCGAAATCGAACGGCGGTTTCTTGAAGGTGTGGAACGCCGCCACCAGCCCGGTGGTGAACGAGTTCAGCCGGTGCGGATCGGTGCCGAGCTGGTCGATGTTGGTGGTGACCTGCCCGGTGTCGGTACGCCCGAAGTCATGACAACTGGCGCAATTGGTTTCCCAGATCGGTTTGCCCTGGGCGACTTTGGCCTGATCGAGTGCCCATGGCCACGCCGGCGGCTTGTGGCCGAGCAGCCAATTGGTCACCCGGTTGAAACTCGGCGGCAGCACCGATTCCGGCGTCGCGCCTACGGCCATCGCAGCGGCGTAGTTGCGTTCGTGGATCTTGTTGTTATTGCCGTCCCAGTGCAGGTACATCGATTCCCGGGGTTTCTGGTTCCACACCTGTGGCAGGTCGACGGTGCCGATGGTCGAGTCATCCGGGAAGCCGAACACCACCATTTTCGTCGGGTTGAAGGTGTCGGTACGCCCCGGTCCCTGTTGCGGGCGCAGCTTCTGCCAGGCGTAGGCCTGCTTCTGTTTGAGCAGCGCGGTCTTGGCCATCGGGATGATCAGGTAGCGGTTGTAGAGCTTCTCGAAAAAGCCCAGCTGGAATTTGCTGTTGATCGCCGCCATCACCGCGTCGGTGGTGAATTTCGGATCGCTGGCGCAATCGTAGGCGAACCACTGGAAGGCCTGCAGTTGCAGGGTGTTGGCCGGTGCACTCGGCACGTTGACTGCAACGTCGCTGGCATTCGCCCGGTAGGAGCCGGTGTGGCACAGCGCGCAGTTCGGCTCGACGGTCGGGTATCCGATCTGCCGCTTGGCCATGCCGATCGGCAGGTCCTTGCCGTTCTCGAACAGGAAACCGAAGACTTCCCAGCCACCGGGTTTCGGCAGTTTTTCCGGGCACATCTGCGGCAGCACGGAGAACAGGTAATACGGAATCCGCGCCTCGATACCCAGGCCAATCGCGGCGTATTTGTAGTGATCTTCGTCGGAGGCGTAATCCTGCTCCGGCACCACGCGCAGCATCTGATACCAGGTCTGGTAACCGATGAACGCCAGCAAAGCCACCACGACCAGCGTGCCGACCTTGAACGCGTGACTCTGCCAATGCCGCGCCCACGCCGCCCGCCACTCGCGCCAGCCGTCACACAGCAGGGCCAGTGGTCGGTTTTCAGGGGTGGTGCCGAGGTACAGCAGGATGCCGAGGATCAGGAAAAAGCTCAGGTCGCCCATCAGCATCGGCACGAACACCGAACCCTGACTACTGGTGTTGATCAGGTAAATCCAGAACGCCACGGCGATCAGCCGCGTCAGCACGCACAGCCAGGAATGCACCACGTAGCGTGGCGCATTGAAGCCCGACGGCATGTAGAACACGCTGATGCCCACCAGCAGCATCCCGGCGTTTTCCAGCCACGGGTCGGAGAGCTGCGGCGGCAGGCCGACCACCGATGTCAGCAACCCCGGCGCGAACAGCGCCGGGATCGCGAACACCATGTTCATCGCAATGCCGAGCCAGATGAAGCGTTGAAACCAGCGGATGTAGCTGTCCATATCAGTTCCCCAGATCGTTCCCCCGTCGAAGCGTCGAACCGTCCGCGGGGGAATGCATCTCGTGACGCTCCGCGTCACAAAAACGGACGCAGAGCGTCCATGGCGGCGTTCCCACGCAGAGCGTGGGAACGATCGACACGATCGGGGGCTATCCGAGGGCTGTTTTCTCCAGGTGTTCAAGGATGATCGGATACACATCGACCACCGCGTTCTTGCCGAACATGCAATCGATGTGGCCGTAACCCGGCACCACATGCCGGCTGTAGCGTTCCGGCCCGTGCTTCTCGCAAACCCGCTGATAGGTCTTGAGCGTGCTTTCCGGCAGATAACACTGGTTGTCGGCACCGCTGATGAAGCAGATCGGCATGGTCAGCCGATCAAAGTGCGGCATGTACACGTCGTGCCCTTTGAAATCCACCAGATGCCCTTTGCGTACGATCAGCGCCAGGTGCTCGAAGGTCTCTATGTTCGACTCGCCGAACAGTTCGTGCAGGTTGTCATGCAGGGTTTCGTTGAGGGTGTCGTGGCGATACAGCGAGGCGTACATGAAGGTGATGCGGTGGCACACCGGGTTGGTGCAATAGCCTTGGGCTTCGATCCGCGCGTAGCCGTTGAGCGCCTTGTCGTAAAGCCGGTTGAACCAGTTCTCCTTGCTGTCGGCATAGGCGGTCATCGATTTGATGCCGATCGCATCGAGCATCCCCGGCAAGTGCAGACCGGCCTTCAGCCCCGTTGCGGTCGCCACCACCGTGTCGGCGGCAATCTGCGAGCAAACCACCGAACGCACGCCCTGCAAACCGGCGAGCAGCGACATGAAGAACGTGGTTGCGCCGTAGCAATGCACCACGCACTGCACGTCTTTCGCGCCGGTCTGCTGCTGGATCTGCCCGATGGCGGCCTTGAAGTCGTACTGGGCGATCTGGTCGCCGTTCCATTCCTTCTTGCTCGCCGGCAGCAGGATGCTCACCCGGAAATCCAGCAGCCACACGTCGTAGTCGTGCTTGCACAGAAACTCCAGCAGGTTGGTCTGGATCGTATCGGTCGAGAAGATATTCGAGCCCACACCCAGACCATGCACCAGCATCACCGGGCCTTTGCTGCCGGCCTGATAACGGGTCAGGCGCAACTGCACGCCGTCTTCGGTGGAGAAGAAATGCACGGCCGGCGTCGGCGCATCCAGTGGCCGTTTCAGCCGTGGCGGCGCGTCGGGGTTGAAGTATTTGTCACCGGCAAACACCCCGCCGTAACTCTCCCAGAGAATTCCGGCGAAGAACTTGCCGAACCGCGCCAGCCCTTCGATCCGCTCACGCTCGTTGCGCGCGTTGAGGACTTTCATGGTGGTCATCTGCTTGGCGAAGTCGGTCGGTTTGATGTGCATCACACCCGAACCGATGACTTCGCCGGATTTGTCCGGCCCGCGATACAGCGTCACGTAGAGGGTGCTGGTGTCGTGCCAGATATTCAGCACGCCGTTGTCTTCCGGCACGGTCTTGAAGGCGCTGAAGAAGTAGTCGTTGCCGTCCTCGGCGGTCAGTTTCATGTCGTACTTCATGTGGCGCGTATCGACCTGCTGCTCGAACTGCTCGAACAGGTTGAACACGCCGTTGCTGGCAGTCAGCGGTTCTGGCGACAGCGCCGGAGCGATCACCGTGCCGACGATGGTCGCGGCGTGTTCCGGCTCCTTGATCATGCGGTTGAGGTCGTTGGCGGTGATGGTCAGGGTGAAATCGATTGGCGAGTTGTCCGCCTCGCCACGTTTGGCGGCCGCCTCGTAAACCTTCAGGTCGGTGCTTTGCGCGGCGGTGAAGGCGCGGGAGAAGTAGCCTTTCATGGTTTCAGTGAACTGCACGCCAAGGGTCGGCGACGCGGTCTGCTTGCGCGGCGCCGACGGCAGCGTGTAGTCGATCGTCCAGCCACGGTCGGCCGCCAGCAGGCCCATGTTGCGCTCGCTCACGGCGGAGATGGTCAGCAGCGGATTGACTGCCAGTGACGTCGGGATCACCGCGCCGTCGGTCACGTAGAGGTTGGCGTAGACATCGGTGCCGGTCGCACCACTGAACACCTGGCCCTTGTGGTTGACCACGCCTTGCGCGGCGTCTTCGCCCATCACGCAACCGCCCAGCGGATGCACCGAGACGATGCTGTGCTTGAGCAGTTTGGTCCAGATCGGATTCTCGACCCAGATCCCGCCCAGGGCCTTGGTGCTCTGGTACAGCCGTTCGTTGCCGATCTTGAAGTTTTCCTGCTCGCCGACGCCCGGCCAGTCGATGCGCAGTTGATCCTTGCTGTCGAGAACCATGCGTCCCTGACCGCTGTCGTGGCTCATGATCAGGTAGGTCTGCAGGTTGTGCAGCGCCCCGTGATACGGGCCGCGCAGGAAGCTTTCGGCTTCGCGCTCTTTGTACTTCACCTTGCCGCTGAAGCTGTCGTCGGTGGGCTTGCCGATCATCTCGGCGAACCCGGCCATCGCCGGTACCATCGGCCGGCCGAGCGCGCCAGGGATCGAACCTTCCTCGATGACCATACGACTGCTGCGGTCACCCTCGGTGCGCATGTCGATGATCGAGGTGATGCACGGGCCGACCGGTTGCAGTTCCTTGGCCGAATGCGCGCCGAAACCGATACCGTTGATGGTCTGCTCACAGTTGTGGCCAAAGCCGAGGATGTCGCCGTTGCCGCTCATGTTCTCGCCGAGCTGGCCGGACATCACCAGACCTTTGTCCCGTGAGCGCAGCAGAATTTCGGTAGAGCCGAGGGTGCCCGCAGAAACCACGACGATGTCAGCCTTCACGAACAAGGTCGGGGCGTCGAACTTCTCGCGGCCGCTGTCGAGATACTGGAAGTGCACGATCCAGCCGTTGCCGTCGCGCTCCAGATGCCGCACCTGGGCCTGGCAGAAAATCTCCGCACCGTGATTGGTGGCGTCCGGCAGATAGTTCATCAGCGTGGTGTTCTTGGCCTTGTTGTTACAGCCCGAAACGCAGTCGCCGCAGTGGTTGCACGGCAGCTGCTCGACGCCGACGTGGTTGAGGTTGTTGGGCAGTTTGTCGAAGGTCACGTTGATCGGCGGCTTGTAGAAGTGCGCGCCTTGCTTGAGGAAGTCTGCGGATTTTTTGTTGGCATCGAGTTTCGGCAGGTTTGGCGAGGTGCTCGGGTAGGGATTGGGCTTGAGCATCTCCCGGGCCTTGGCGTAACCCGCTTTGAGCAAACCGTCACGGTCCTCGCGCACGGCCAGTGGCCAGCGCGGATCCTGGAACACATCGACGGTTGGCTCCAGAGAAACGTTGGCATTGATCAGCGACGTACCGCCGAGGCCGCAGCCGACCACCACGTTCTGCTGGGCGTTGACGTGCAGGTCGAACAACCCGGTGCGCGAGCCGAGGTGGCCGTCCGGGTCGTGCACCTGCAATTCTTCGGTCGCGGCGATCATGGTGTTGGGGTATTCGCCGGGCTGGATTTCCCGACCGCGTTCCAGCAGACAGACCTTTTTACCGGCCCGGGACAGGCGCGACGCGGCAATGCCGCCGCCATACCCGGAGCCGATGACGATCACGTCGTAGTGTTCCTTGATTTCGCTGATGGGCGTTGCGATCCGTGTCATGAGGGGGTTCCTCTCTCAGGCAGATGGGGCAACTCTGCGGTTGCCTGCAATCAATGGGCGAACGGGCACCTGGCCGCCGGGAAATCCCGACGGCAGTACAACGGTTTGGGCAGGAATCAGGTGCTACAGACGGGCGTGCTGATTGACGCCACGACGCAACGTGCGCTTGCGCGGCGAAGGTGCCGGCAGCGCGCGGAGCGTGCAGGGACTGAGGGGTAAGCGGTGTGGCTGGGTATCCATCACGCGTTCTCCCTGAACCAGATGTGGATAAGTGAAGGCTGTCCTTGTGCCATTGCAGTGAAGACAGGCACCGGATCGAAGTCAAGGCAGCCTCTTAGAACTGTATGAAATCTGATCAATTGCCTTTTGGACTAAGCCCGCCGGGGGTTGCAGGGTTTGGCGAACAAGTTATCCACATAGACACCCACAGCTAATGGGGACAACTGTGGATGAACTGGAAAAATAATCGGATTTTTGTGAAGAAAATTCGTGACTTATCCAGATGCAGGGTTTCCATTAGCGATTGATCATTTTTTGATCAATCTTCTACATGGCACGGTTTACCTGGCTTGCAGAGGATGGCGAACACCTTATCCACAGAAGCGCCAACAGAGTTCGGGGGTAACTTGGCGAGTGCTGTGGAAAAGCGCTGAGGGCGTTGATAAATCGGGGTTTGCGTGGGGATTGGCGGGTTAAAAGGTTGAATTGAACGTTTTTTGATCAGATCCTTGTAAGCCGCGGTTTATAGGGCTCTTGGCGGATAGCGAACATCTTATCCACAGAAGCGCCAACAGAGATTGGGGGCAAGTCTGGGAGTTATGCTGGGGAAAAACTCAGAAAAAACCGCGAGTTAGACTGGTTGTTTTTTGACCTGAGGGCTGGAGAGCTTGATTGCCGTGGGGTACAGGGAGGGGCGAACACGTTATCCACAGATCCGCCAACAGGGATTGTGGGTAAAGCACCCTCTCCCGAAGGGAGAGGGTCAGCAAAGGTTTCAGCGGACAACACCTTCTTCGATCAGCAGTTTGAGAATGGCTTCAGCACCGGCCTGCGCCGTCACGCCTTTCAGGACTTGCCCACCACCGCCGCTAGCCTTCGCCGTCGCCGCCTTCATCCGGTCCGCCCCGCTCTTGGCCTTGATCACCTTCAATCGTTTCGGCCGTGGCTTGGCCGGTTGCAGAGTCGCCACCGCGAGCAATTCGTCATCCACCACTTCCACGTCTTTAGCTTGAAGAGCGCCACGCCGCGCAGGCCCGTAAGCACTCTGCCGAGGCTTGGGCGCAGCGTTATCCACAGTCGCCAGAAACGGCAGGCGCACCTTCAACCGGCGGCGCTGCCCACGGGGCAACGCTTGCAGCACCAGCGCCGAACCGTCGTTGATCGACTCGACTTGCGCCAGCCCCACCACCAATGGCCAGCCCAGCCCTTCGGCCAGCAGGAACGGCAGCATCCCCGAACCCTCGCCGGTTTCCGCCTGGCTGCCGGTCAACACGACCTGGGCACCAGCATCACGCAGATACTCGGTCAATGCCGGCAACGCATCGGCGCCGGCCGGTTGTTCCAGCACGTGCATCTGCGCAAGCCCCATGCCCAGATAGGCGCGCAGCGCCGGTTCCGCGATGTCGCCGGCGTGCAGCACTTGCAGGTTGTCCCCCGCCAGTTGCAGGCCGAGCTCCACCGCGCGGGCGTCCTGATCGGCGCGGCGCGGGCGGCCGGACGTCGGGTGGGCGCCGATTGAAACCAGACTGATGATCTTTGTGCTCATAACCGTTCCTTAAGCCGCATCGCGCTTGGCTTCGTTGCGGTAAGCCTCTACCGCCGCGATCAAGGCCTGAAGAATTTCCGCGCTTTCGCCGATCACCGACAGGTCGGCACGCTTGATCATGTCGCAGCCCGGATCGAGGTTGATCGCCACTACCTTGTCGCAGGCACCGATGCCTTGCAGGTGCTGGATCGCCCCGGAAATCCCCACGGCCACGTAAACCCGCGCGGTGACCCAGGTGCCGGACGCGCCGACCTGACGGTCGCGGGCCATGAAGCCATCGTCCACCGCCACCCGCGAAGCGCCTTCGGTAGCGCCGAGGGCGGCGGCGGTCTTGTGGAAAAGCTCCCAGTCCTTGACCCCGTTGCCGCCGGAGAAGATGAACTCCGCTTCGGCCATCGGAATCGCCGCCGGGTCCACCGCCACGGCGCCCAGATCCTCGATCCGCGACAGGCTGCGTGCGACGGGTGTGGATAACTCCACCGGCAGCGCTTCGTGACGGGTTTCGCTGACAGGTTCCGCGCATTCGGCTGAAGCCAGAATCAACCGCGCCACCGGGCGAGCCAAGTCTTGCAAGCCCGCACCCGCACGGCCGATGCACTCCTGATCCTTGACCTGCCACACCCGTGTCGCCGGGCGTTCACCCAGTGCGGCAGCAAAGCGCCGACCGAGTTCGCCGCCGCCACTGCGGCTGTCCGGCAGCAGCCAGTGACGCGGGTTGAACTGGTTATCCACAGCCCGCAGGCCCTGGATCCGTTGCTCCGGTGCATAACCGCTGAACGCTTCGCCTTCCAGCACCAGCAAGCGGTCAACGCCCGCCGTGGCGAAAGCGTTTTCCTTATGCTCACCGAACACCACCGCCAGCACCGCGCCGTCGCTGCCGGCCAGTTGATGGGCCAGGCCAAGCAAGTCGCGGTCGTGGCTGCTCAAGCGGCCGCCGACCATGTCCGGCACCACGCTGATGTAAAACGCCGGGGCCGGCACCTGATGCAGCGGCAGTTGCACTTCCACCGCGGCCGAGCGTTTGACCGCCCCGCCCTGCTGGGCGCCGCTGCGGTCGATGCGCTTGATGCCGTTCGGCCCGATGAAACCGATGCCGTGCGGATTCTTGCGGATGATCCCATTGGGCCCCATCCAGCTGTGTTGCGCCGGTTGCATGGCCGCGTGCAGCGGGTGCAGGCGGTTGCGTGCGATCCATTCGGCGCGGGGGTCGCGGCGGATAATGTCGCTCATCAGTGGGCCTCCGCAGGTTCACGTTTGGCCGGGGTGGCAGGCTTGTTCGGCGCGGCGTCTTCGAGCAGCGCGTCGGCCACCAGTTCGGCAATGTCCTTGATCAGCGGACGCGGTTCGACCACGCCTTCGAGCATCGCCGTGCACTGTGGACAACCCACGGCCACAAGCTCAGCGCCGGTCTCGCGAATGTCTTCCATGCGCATGTCGGGGATCCGCTGCTTGCCCGGAATGTCGGTGATCGGCGCCCCGCCGCCACCGCCGCAGCAGCGCGAACGGAAGCCGGAGCGTTGCATTTCCTTGATCTCGATGCCGAGGGCGCGCAGCACTTCGCGCGGCGCCTCGTACTCGCCGTTGTAGCGGCCGAGGTAGCACGGATCGTGGTAGGTCACGCTGTTGCCTTTGTGCTGACCGAGGTTCAGCGCGCCGGCCTGGATGATTTCCGCCAGGTAGGTGCTGTGGTGCTGCACGAGGTAGTTGCCGTCGAACGCGCCGTACTCGTTTTTCAGCACGTGGAAACTGTGCGGATCGCAGGTAACGATGCGGTTGAAGCTGTATTTGGCCAGGGTCTGGATATTGCGCTTGGCGAGCAGCTGGAAAGTCGCTTCGTCACCCAGACGTCGGGCCACGTCGCCGCTGTCGCGCTCTTCCAGACCCAGCACCGCGAAGTCGACCTTGGCCGCTTTCAGCACTTTGACGAACGCCCGCAGAGTGCGCTGGTTGCGCATGTCGAAAGCGCCATCGCCGACCCAGAACAACACGTCGGTGGACTTCTTCTCGCTGAGCAGGTTGAGGTTCAGGTCCGCCGCCCAGTTCATCCGACCGCCCGGGGCGAAACCGCCAGGGTTGTCGGTGGCAATCAGGTTTTCCAGGACTTCGGCGCCCTTGTTCGGGGTCGCGCCTTTTTCCAGGGTCAAGTGTCGGCGCATGTCGACGATGGCATCGACGTGCTCGATCATCATCGGGCATTCCTCGACGCAGGCGCGGCAGGTGGTGCACGACCACAGGGTTTCGGCATCGACCAGACCGTTGACGATCGGTTGATGCGGATTGCCGCTGTGTTCGCCCACCGGTTTGCCCGGATACGGGCTGCCGGCGAACTGGGCATCGGTGCCGCCGGCGAGGCCGACGACCATGTCCTGAATCAGCTTTTTCGGGTTCAACGGCTGGCCGGCGGCGAACGCCGGGCACGCGGCTTCGCACTTGCCGCACTGCACGCAGGCGTCGAAACCGAGCAACTGGTTCCAGGTGAAATCCTTGGGTTTCTCCACGCCCAGCGGCGCGGTTGGATCATTCAGGTCCAGCGGTTTCAAACCGGTGGAACGGCCGCCACCAAAACGTTCGGCGCGACGGTGCCAGGCCAGGTGCAACGCACCGGCGAAGGCGTGTTTCATCGGGCCGCCCCAGGTCATGCCGAAGAACAGCTCGGACACGCCCCACAGCACACCGATCCCGAGAATTGCTGCGAGCACCCAGCCGCCGAAGTTCTCCGGCAGGATTCCGGCCACGGGCAAGGTCACCAGGAAGAACGAGGCCGAGAACGCCAGCAGGCTTTTCGGCAGGCGCATCCACGGGCCTTTCGACAGCCGCGCCGGCGGGTTGAGCCGACGCCGATAAACGAAGATCGCCCCGACGAACATCACCGCCGTCATCAGCAGCAACGCGTAGCCGAGAATGCGGTTATGCAGGCCGAAACCGTGCACCAGAATCGCCAGCACGATCGACGCCACCGCCCCGCCCGCCGTGGCGACGTGGGTGTTGGCGATGTATTTGTCTCGCGCCACCACGTGGTGCAGATCGACCATGTAACGCTTGGGCATGGCGAACAGGCCGCCGATCAGGTCGACCTTCGAGGCCCGGCCCCGACGCCACATGGCTACCCGTCGCAACGCCCCCAGCACCGCAAGGGCCAGGGCTGCGAACAACAGGATTGGAAGAAGGGTGTTCAACATGGTGAAGCTCCCACCAGTACAGCCTGGAGAAACACGTGACGATCGTTCCCACGCTCTGCGTGGGAATGCCTCAATGGACGCTCTGCGTCCGCTTTGGGACGCGGAGCGTCCCGGGCTGCATTCCCACGCGGACGGTTCGACGCCTCGACGTGGGAACGATCAGTTCATCAGCGTTTAGAAGTCTTTGCACAACCGCAGGGCGTCATAGATCGCAGCATGGGTATTCCGCTGCGCCACGCAGTCACCGATGCGGAACAGCAGGTAACCGTCGCCGGTGCTGCTCAGCGAAGGTTGCGGCTGGATCGCGAACAGCGCCTCGACGTCGATCTGGCCCTTGTTGCGCGAGCCGTCCTTGAGGGCGTAGTAGATTTCTTCGTCCGGGCGCACGCCGTTCTCGACGACCACCTGATCCACCACCCGCTCCTCTTTGGCGCCGGTGTATTCGTTTTCCAGCACGGCGACGAGTTTGTCGCCTTCGCGGTAGACCTTCTCCAGCATCATGTCGCCGGTCATGATCACTTCTTTCGGGTACATGCTGCGGTAGTAGGTCGGGAACGACGTACCGCCGATGGCCACGCCCGGTTTGATGTCGTCGGTGACGATCTCGACCTGGCTGCCCTTGTCGGCGAGGAAGTCGGCCACCGACATCCCGGTGAACTCGCAGATCGTGTCGTAGACCAGCACGTTCTTGCCCGGCGCGACCTTGCCGTCGAGCACGTCCCAGCTGCTGACCACCAGCCCTTCGGCAGCGCCCCAGTGTTCGTTCTGCTCCAGGTACGGATGCCCGCCAACGGCCAGCACCACGATGTCCGGACGCAGGTCCATGATGGTGTCGGCGTCCGCCGCAGTGCCCAGACGCAGGTCGACTTTCAGCCGCGCCAGCTCCAGCTGGAACCAGCGAGTGATACCGGCGATCTGGTCACGCTGCGGCGCTTTCGAGGCCGTAGTGATCTGGCCGCCGATGAATTCTTTCTTCTCGAACAGGGTCACGTCGTGGCCACGTTCGGCCGCCACACGGGCAGCTTCCATCCCCGCCGGGCCGGCACCGACGATCACCACCTTGCGTTTCGGCCCGGTGGATTTCTCGATGATGTGCGGCACACCCATGTATTCACGGGAGGTCGCGGCGTTCTGGATGCACAGCACGTCCAGACCCTGGTACTGACGGTCGATGCAGTAGTTGGCGCCGACACATTGTTTGATCTGGTCGATCTGACCCATCTTGATCTTGGCGATCAGGTGCGGGTCGGCGATGTGGGCGCGGGTCATGCCGACCATGTCGACGTAACCGCCCTCGAGAATCCGCGTAGCCTGGTTCGGGTCCTTGATGTTCTGCGCGTGCAGCACCGGAACCTTGACCACTTCCTTGATCCCGGCCGCCAGGTGCAGGAACGGCTCCGGCGGATAACTCATGTTCGGAATCACGTTGGCCAGGGTGTTGTGGGTGTCGCAACCCGAGCCGACGACGCCGATGAAATCGAGCATGCCGGTGTCGTCGTAATACTTGGCGATCTGCTTCATGTCTTCGTGGGACAGACCGTCCGGGTGGAACTCGTCGCCGCAGATGCGCATGCCGACGCAGAAGTCATCACCGACTTCGGCGCGTACGGCTTTCAGGACTTCCAGACCGAATTTCATGCGGCCCTCGAAAGTGCCGCCCCACTCGTCGGTCCGCTTGTTGACGCGCGGGCTCCAGAACTGGTCGATCATGTGCTGGTGCACGGCCGACAGTTCGACGCCGTCCAGGCCACCGGCCTTGGCGCGGCGCGCGGCTTGCGCGTAGTTGCCGATCACCCGCCAGATCTCTTCCGGCTCGATGGTCTTGCAGGTTGCGCGGTGCACCGGTTCACGGATGCCCGACGGCGACATCAGGGTCGGCCAGTGGAAACCGTCCCAACGGGAGCGACGACCCATGTGGGTAATCTGGATCATGATCTTGGCGCCGTGCTTGTGCATGGCGTCGGCGAGATTCTGGAAGTGCGGGATGATCCGGTCGGTGGACAGGTTCACCGAACTCCACCATTGCTGCGGGCTGTCGATCGCCACCACGGACGAACCGCCACAGATCGCCAGGCCGATGCCGCCCTTGGCTTTCTCTTCGTAATATTTGACGTACCGCTCGGTGGTCATGCCGCCGTCGGTCGCGTAGACCTCGGCGTGCGCGGTGCTGAGCACGCGGTTGCGGATGGTCAGTTTGCCAATTTGAATTGGCTGAAACATTGCTTCGAAAGCCATGGCGGGTTCCTCGACTTACAACGGCTTGACGGTGAACAGGCCGTCGTCGTGGCCTTCTTCGGAGCCACCGTAGACCTGCTCGGCCACGGTGCGGATCTTGCTGCCGCGAGCGGCGAGGATCTGGTCCATGGCACCGGCAAACCAGCCGGTGAACATGTAGTCGACCTTGCGCCCGACCTTGCCGTAGACGTAGACGAACGCCGAGTGTTCGAGCTTGACGCTGGCGGTGCCTTTGTCGAGGTCGATGTCCTGGATCTTGAACAGGCCCCAGCCGCGCTGCGACAGGCGCTTCATGTAGTGTTCGAACACCGCGACGCCTTCCAGGCCGTGGCACTCGGCTTCTTTTTCACACCAGTGCCAGGCGGATTTGTAGCCGGCCTTGTAGAGGATTTCGGCATAGGCGTCGGCGCCCAGCACTTCCTCGATGCCCATGTGGTTGTTGACGAAGAAATGGCGCGGCACGTACAGCATCGGCAGGGCGTCGGAGGTCCAGACACCGGTCTCGCTGTCGACTTCGATTGGCAATTGCGGGGCGATCTTGGCCATGGAAACTTAACTCCAGAAAAATTTTGGTGTTGCCCCCGGCGCGGACGGCCGGGGGAAAGTATTCGGGAAGCGGCGGCTTATTCGCCCCAGACGTCTTTGAGGACGTTGACCCAGTTTTCGCCCATGATCTTGCGTACCACGCGCTCGGAGTGGCCGCGCTTGAGCAGGGTTTCGGTCAGGTTCGGGAACTCGCCGACGGTGCGGATGCCCAGCGGGTTGATGATCTTGCCGAAGTTGGTCAGACGGCGGGCGTAGCCCTTGTCGTGGGTCAGGTATTCGAAGAAGTCCTGGCCGTGACCCTGGGTGAAGTCGGTGCCAATGCCGATGGCGTCTTCGCCGACGATGTTCATGGTGTATTCGATGGCTTCGGCGTAGTCGTCGATGGTCGAATCGATGCCCTTGGCCAGGAACGGCGCGAACATGGTCACGCCGACGAAACCGCCGTGGTCAGCGATGAACTTCAGCTCTTCATCGGACTTGTTGCGCGGGTGCTCTTTCAGCCCCGACGGCAGGCAGTGGGAATAGCAGACCGGTTTTTTCGATTCGAGGATGACTTCTTCGGAGGTCTTGGAGCCGACGTGGGACAGGTCGCACATGACGCCGACACGGTTCATCTCGGCGACGATTTCGCGACCGAAGCCCGACAGGCCGCCGTCACGTTCGTAGCAACCGGTGCCCACCAGGTTCTGGGTGTTGTAGCACATCTGCACGATGCCGACGCCGAGCTGCTTGAACACCTCGACATAACCGATCTGGTCTTCGAACGCATGGGCGTTCTGGAAGCCGAAGAGGATGCCGGTCTTGCCCTGCTCCTTGGCCTTGCGGATGTCGGCGGTGGTGCGGACGGGGATCACCAGGTCGCTGTTTTCGCGAATCAGTTTCTGGCTGGCGGCGATGTTATTGACCGTGGCCTGAAAGCCCTCCCACACCGACACGGTGCAGTTGGCCGCCGTCAGACCGCCCTTGCGCATGTCTTCGAACAGCTCGCGGTTCCATTTGGCAATGATCAGACCGTCGATAACGATGCTGTCGGCGTGTAATTCGGCTGGGCTCATCAGGCGTCCCCTTATTGGCGATTCATGCGCCGAATCGTCTGCCGGCGCTTTGGGGCCAGCATATGCCTCGGTGCGCGACCAGCCGGGTGCAAAAACGACAGGGGAATTGCCGAAAGCGTCAATCCGCGACAAAGGGTCGCCAACCGGTCCGACCGGCCACCTGTTCAAGCCCGCGAGCTTGAGCCAGAATCTGCCGCATCCCGGAAACACCACTGGATTAGAGCGGCGACATCAATGAAATCGATCTTCCTGGCCCTGGCCCTGATTGCGACCGGCGTACACGCCGCCGAAGAGTCCGACAACAACCCGTGCGACGCGGTGGAAAACGACATCCAGACCCTGGAATGCTCGACCTACAGCCGCACCACCGCCGAGGACCTGCTCAAGGACAACTACGCCAGCCTGAACGAGCGCATGCAGACCACCTACGGCAAGAACCCGGCGCAACTGGCCGACATCACCGCCAAAATCAAGGCCGCCCAGCAACAATGGCTGAAAACCCGCGACGCCGACTGCGCCGTTGAAGCCTTCCCGGCGACGGACGGCAGCAAGGCGTTCAAGATTGCGCAGAACGATTGCGTGGCGCGGATGAGTGACGAGCGGTCGGAGTTTTTGGAGTCGATCGGGCAGGAGTGAGGAGCGTTCCCGCACGAATCGGGCAGGAACGATGACACCCCATTCTCATGACGCCATGAAAGGCGACTTGAAGGGACGCTTCTGCAACGACGGGATGGGCGCGTATTCATAACCCAACGCGCGGATGTCCATGACGTGTCTGACGGTTCTCGTCCATGGCGCCAGCGTGTCATCAAGGTTATGACCGGGTGGCCCACCACTGATCGGCGTGTAATGCGGAGCCCATTGCGGATTGTCCAGCGCCATTTGTGCCTGCCAATTCGCCCAGATCCTGTCGATATTGCAGTGGTGCAGGAAGAACACCGGATCTTCAGGGGAGGTCATGGCCAACATGTTGCCCCCTATCCACAGATGGACGCGGTTGTGCAGCTGCGAACCCGGGGTTGTGACCTGAGGATCACCTCGTTGCGTGATCCACCCCTCCAGTCGATTGCGAAATCCCCTGGTGTATGGGCCGGAATCGTAAGGCGGCGTATCGTACAACCACTCTCGCATCGCCATGTCTACGTCTGCAGACGTCGGAAGCGAGGTCACAAGAACGCCGAACTGACGCTTGAGACCAGGTTCCGTCTCACCGTTTTCCGGGTAGGCCGGAACCGGCCAGTTTCCGTACTGGTGAGCAAAAGGCCCGGTCTGTACTCGATCATGATCACCTGGGCTGCCATTGCCGCCCATCCATTCATCACTCCAGACGGGTGAGTTTGTCGGATCAAACGTGTCCTGAGTCCAATCCCAATACGGCAGAGTCACTTGAGGATCAATCGCACGCAAGTCCGCCTCGAACTGCATCAACATTTCTCGATGCCATGGCAGAAATGCCGGACCGAGGTGGGCTCCGTTTCGATACTCAGGATCTTGCGGTTCCCAAGGATGCACAGTGGGTTTCATCACTTGGTGATGCCAGTGCACATATTTGTCGTACCCCCCATTGCGCTTGAGGGTGAGCAGACAGTTGATGAATGCGGCCCGCTCGAAGGCTGTGTGCGAGCGAATTTCTTTCCTGACGATCATTGTGCGACTCCTTTGCCGGAACAGTTGTTCTTGGGTTCAGAGCCGGTGATGGCCCTCGCATCAATCTTCGAAGCAATGTCGATAAGGATCTACTGTCAGAAATAACAGGTAGCGGGCTGTATCCGACAAACGGAAATTCGGCGTTGCCCTAACCGAGCGCCGGTGCAAGGCTACTTGCGCGAAGATTGCAGCGGCATTTGGCATCACCGCCAACCAGCTTGAGCTGTAAGCTGCACCTCTTCAGCCAATCAGGGGATTCACATGAACATCTGCGGTATCGAAATCAAAGGCAGTGAAGCGATCATCGCCGTGGCGTCCCTCGACGGTTCGGTGCTGAGCCATGTCGCGTTGAACACCAAGAAAATCGCGCTGGACGATGACGACGAGGCGGCCAACGTGAAGCTGTTCGCCGCTCAGGTGGCGTCGTTCGTGCGCGAGAACTCCATCGATCGCATCGCGATCAAGAAACGCAGCAAGAAGGGTGAATTCGCCGGTGGGCCGACCACGTTCAAGATCGAGGGCGTGTTTCAGTTGCTGGACGGTTGCGAGGTGACGCTGCTGTCACCGCAGACGATCAATGCCCAGGCCAAGAAGCACAATTTCGAGCTGCCAGGCACGCTGAACAAGTATCAGCATGAAGCCTACAAGGCAGCGTGCTCGGCATTGGTGAAGAAGTAGCTAGCGCGCTTTACGTGCGCTCAGCCAGTCGCCGAAGGACTTGTCTTCCAGCGCATAGCCACCACGGCTCGACTTCCACACCAGTTCCTTGTCGCGCAGGGCATCGATGCAGGCCTGAATGGTCTGGGTGCCCGGCACCACGTCGCTGCCCATGTTTTCCAGTGCCTTGCCGACCGCCATGAGCGTGCTGTCAGTGAACGGTGCAAAGGGCTCGTTGTTCTGTGAGCGCTCCACCATCACCTCCAGCACGGCGCGCTGAGGAATTGTCAGAGCGTTCCACGCGCTCTCGAACTCGGTCCATACGCCTGCGCGCAACAATTCGGCACGGCTTTGCAGCAGTTGCCCCAGATTGCTGGCCTCGCCCAGCTCCAGCGCGACTTCGCCGATGATGGTGCGCAACATTTCCGGGCGTCGCCCCACCAATTCAAAGGCGTCGTCGATATCAGCCGCGCTGAACTGGTTGGTCTCGGCCAGATGGGCGTTGAGGTGCAAGGTGTACGCCTGGGTGAACTCTTTCCCCAGCAGCGGAAAGGGCGTGATGCTCGAGCCGAAGAACGGTTGGCTCTTGCCCAGCACCAGGTGCGCGAGTTTGTCGCGATTGGAACCGGTGAACACCAGATGCAAACCGCTGCCCTCGCCTTCCCGTCCCTGGTTGAGCTGATCCCGCGCTGCCTTCAGGGCAAACATCGCGTTGATGCCGGCGGCGGTGGTGAGCGCGTGCTGGGCCTCATCGATCACCAGCACTACGGATTTTTCGGCGGCGCTGTGGAGCAATTCCAGTGCTTGCGTCAGGGTCGCGCCCGCCGGCAGTTGCGGCTTGGTGAAATCCCAGGACAAGGTGCGCAGAAAGCTGAGTTTTTCGATGCCGATATTCTTCGCCAGTTTGCGGATGCCCTTTTCGAAGGGGACCAACGCGCCTGCAATGGCACTGGCGATCAGGTCAGCAGGGTCTTTTTCCTTGTCGGCCCACAGGTCGACGTAAACCGTCAGCCAGCCTCGGGCCTGGCATTCCGGGATCAGATCCTCGCGCAGAAAGGTACTTTTGCCGGTGCGACGCGGCGCTGCCAAAAAAAGGCCGGAGGTGAAATCCTGCAGACCTGCACCCACCAGACCATCGGCAACGCTGCGGGCCAGAGCGGGGCGGCGGAAAACGAAGCCGTTGTTTCGGGACATGGTTTTACACTCAATTATTCAAACGACTGCAATTTATACCTGAAAGTATAATTAACTATAATCGTCCGTCAAACGGCCTCCCGTCGCCGGTCCTCCCGTGGACACCGGGCAAACTTCGCCCGGTAGCTGCGAGTGAAATACGACGGTGATTCAAACCCGCAGGCGATGCTGACTTCGAGCACGCTCATGTCGGTCTGGCGCAGCAGCTGTCGGGCCTTTTCCAGCCTTAAGCGCAGATAGAAATTGCTCGGCGTGTCGTTCAGGTGCAGGCGAAACAGGCGCTCCAGTTGCCGGCGCGTCACCTTGATCGATTCCGCCAGTTCCAAAGTGGTCAGCGGCGGTTCGCTGTGCTGTTCCATCTCGCCAATTACATGCACCAGCTTCTTGTTGCTGATGCCGTAACGCGTGGCAACTTCCATGCGCTGGTGGTCCTTGCGCGGACGAATCCGCCCCAATACAAACTGCTCGCTGACCTGGATCGCCAGTTGCGGGCCGTGGGCCTGGGCAATCAGGTCGAGCATCAGGTCGATGGACGCGGTGCCGCCGGCGGATGTGATGCGCCGACGGTCGATCTCGAACAGCTCCTGGGTGACGCCGAGCTGTGGATAAGATTCCTTGAAGGCGTCGATGGCCTCCCAGTGCAGGGTCAGGCGATGGCCATCGAGCAGACCGGCTTCGGCAAGGACGAAGCTGCCGGTGTCGATGGCGCCGAGGGTCACGCCTTCGTTGTCCAGCCGTCGCAGCCAATGCTCCAGCGCCGGGGTGGCGAATTTCAGCGGCTCGAAACCGGCGACCACCAGCAGCGTCGCCCCTTTCTTCAGCGGTTCCAGCGCCGCATCGGCGTTGACCGACATCCCGTTGCTCGCCAGCACCGCCCCGCCATCGGCGCTCAAGACGTGCCAGCGGTACAGCTCGCCGCGAAAGCGGTTGGCCACCCGCAGCGGTTCGATCGCAGAGATGAAACCGATGGCGGAAAAACCCGGCATCAACAGAAAGTAGAAATCCTGGGACATGGCGCGCACTCGAATCGCGGGTAGCGTGCAACGTTGATACGCCAGTTGTCGGCGGCATTCAAGAGCACAGGTCGCTGCAGTGCAAGAGCTGGTCGCCGCAGTGCGTTTTTGCGGGGGCATTGCTGCGTAATTTGAGCATCACCGGCACGACAGATGCCGGGCCCCACAATAACGACCTGCCGAGGAACCCGACATGAAACGACTGATCAGCAGCTGTGTTCTCGCACTCAGCGGTACCGCGTTTTTAAGCGCCAGTGTCATGGCGGCCGATTCCCCATCGTGTCAGAACGTGCGCATGGGCGTGGTGAACTGGACCGACGTGATCGCCACCAGCGCCATGGCCCAGGTTCTGCTCGACGGCCTCGGCTACAGCACCAAACAGACCAGCGCCTCCCAGCAGATCGTCTTTGCCGGGATCCGCGACCAGCGTCTGGACCTGTTCCTCGGCTACTGGAACCCGCTGATGACCCAGACCATCACCCCGTTCGTCGAGGCCAACCAGGTCAAGGTGCTTGAAGCGCCGAGCCTCAAGGATGCGCGCGCCACCCTCGCCGTGCCGACCTATCTGGCGGACAAGGGCCTGAAAACCTTCGCCGACATCGCCAAGTTCGAGAAAGAACTGGGCGGCAAGATCTACGGCATCGAGCCTGGCTCGGGCGCCAACACCCAGATCAAGGCGATGATCGCCAAGAACCAGTTCGGCCTTGGCAAGTTCCAGCTCGTGGAGTCCAGCGAGGCCGGCATGCTCGCCGCCGTCGATCGCGCCGTGCGCCGCAAGGAGGCCGTGGTGTTCTTCGGCTGGGCACCGCACCCGATGAACGTCAACGTGCAGATGACTTATCTGACCGGCAGCGATGACGCCCTCGGCCCGAACGAAGGTATGGCCACCGTGTGGACCGTCACTGCGCCGAAATACGCCGAACAATGCCCGAACGTCAGCCGCCTGCTGAGCAACCTGACGTTCACCGCCGAAGACGAGAGCCGGATGATGCAGCCGCTGCTCGATCACAAGGACGCTTTCGAATCAGCCAAACAATGGCTCAAGGATCACCCGCAGGACAAACAGCGCTGGCTCGAAGGCGTCACCACCTTCGATGGCAAACCGGCGGCAGAAAACCTCCAGCTCACCAGCAAATAAACCGCAACGAACGAACCACTTCGCAGTCCGCCACGGGCTGCGAACAGACCCATCACGCCTGAAGGAAAACGCACCATGAACCACGACGTCATCATCACCTGCGCACTCACCGGTGCTGGCGACACGACCGCCAAGAGCCCTCACGTGCCGGTCACCCCGAAACAGATCGCCGCGGCCGCAGTAGAAGCGGCCAAGGCCGGCGCCACGGTCGTGCACTGCCACGTCCGTGACCCGCAGACCGGCAAGTTCAGCCGCGACGTGGCGCTGTACCGCGAAGTCATGGAGCGCATCCGCGAAGCCGACGTCGACATCATCGTCAACCTCACCGCCGGCATGGGCGGCGACCTGGAAATCGGCCCCGGCGAGAACCCGATGGAGTTTGGTCCGAACACCGATCTGGTCGGCCCGCTGACCCGTCTGGCTCACGTCGAAGAACTGCTACCGGAAATCTGCACCCTGGATTGCGGCACCCTGAATTTCGGCGACGGCGACACCATTTATGTCTCCACCCCGGCCCAACTGCGCGCCGGTGCCAAGCGCATCACCGAGCTGGGCGTGAAGGCGGAGCTGGAGATTTTCGACACCGGCCACCTCTGGTTCGCCAAACAGATGATCAAGGAAGGCCTGCTCGACAATCCACTGTTCCAGCTGTGCCTGGGCATCCCGTGGGGCGCGCCGGCCGACACCACCACCATGAAAGCCATGGTCGACAACCTGCCTGCCGACGCGGTGTGGGCCGGGTTCGGCATCGGCCGGATGCAGATGCCGATGGCCGCGCAAGCGGTGCTGCTCGGCGGCAACGTGCGGGTCGGCCTGGAAGACAACCTGTGGCTGGACAAAGGCGTGCTGGCGACCAACGGCCAACTGGTCGAACGCGCCACCGAGATCCTCAGCCGCCTCGGCGCCCGCGTGCTGACCCCGGCTGAAGGTCGCAAGAAGATGGGCCTGACCCAGCGCGGCTGATTCGAATTCACCTCTGACCCTGTGGGAGCGGGCTTGCCCGCGA
>NZ_JBQEQA010000017.1:126561-153193 GCF_052045815.1 Pseudomonas sp. 22085 | reverse complement strand
TTGGTTAAGATCTTTCGTCTCAACCGAGGCGCGCATTCTACAGCAGCCTCATTTGCTGTCAAGTGATTATTTTCAGAAGTTTTCGAAGATTTCTTCAACAACTTCAACCACTTGCGCTTCCGATCTCTCGTTAGCGGGAGGCGAATTCTACAGCGTTACACGCTGCTGTCAACACCTCTTTTTCTCCGCTTTCGACCGAGAAGATCGAACCGTTGAAAGCGCCGAAAAAACCAGCATTTCCAACTCCTTCCAGGCCTCGACAAACTGAAGCGACCCGCTTCGAAACTTACTTAACTCATTGAATCTCAAGGAGTTTTCCGTTTCGACTGCGCCGGAAGTGGGGCGAATTATAGACATCCAGAATTCGCCGTCAACCCCTTATTTCAACTTTATTCGGATTTCAGCGTAATTCGTGCAAAAGCCTTCTTGCCGGCCTGACAAACGTGAGTCGCACCCAGTACGTATATAAAGGAGCGATCAACAACCTCGCCATCTATACGTACCCCGCCGGAAGCCAGCAGATCACGAGCAGCGGCAGAGTTCTTCACCAGCCCCGCTTTATTAAGGACAGCAGCAATCGGCATATCCTCGGCAGCAGTCAGTTCGACCTCTGGCAGATCATCCGGCAACTCACCATCCTTCATACGATTACCCGCACCACGGTGAGCATTGGCCGCAGCCTCTTCACCATGGAAGCGCGCAACAATCTCTTCGGCCAGCTTGATCTTGATATCGCGAGGATTAGCTCCCGCCTCTACGTCGGCACGGAACGCATTGATCTCATCCATCGAACGGAAGCTTAGCAGCTCGAAGTAGCGCCACATCAACGCGTCGGGAATCGAAACCAGCTTGCTGTACATGACACCCGGCGCTTCCTGGATACCGACGTAGTTGCCCAGCGACTTGGACATCTTCTTCACACCATCCAGACCTTCAAGCAACGGCATCGTCAGGATGCACTGTGCTTCCTGACCATAACCACGCTGCAGCTCACGCCCCATCAGCAGGTTGAACTTCTGATCGGTACCACCCAGCTCAACGTCAGCGCGCAACGCGACAGAGTCATAACCCTGAACCAGCGGATAGAGAAATTCGTGAATGGCAATCGGCTGATTGGTGGTGTAGCGCTTATCGAAGTCATCACGCTCGAGCATACGAGCAACGGTGTACTGCGAAGTCAGACGAATAAAGTCCGCAGGCCCCATCTGATCCATCCAGGTGGAGTTGAACGCGACTTCGGTTTTCGCCGGATCAAGAATCTTGAACACCTGAGTCTTGTAGGTCTCGGCGTTTTCCAGAACCTGCTCACGGGTCAACGGAGGCCGCGTGGCACTCTTGCCGCTCGGATCACCGATCATTCCGGTGAAATCACCAATAAGGAAGATCACCTGATGCCCCAGCTCCTGGAACTGGCGCAGCTTATTAATAAGCACAGTGTGGCCAAGGTGCAGATCCGGCGCAGTTGGATCGAAGCCGGCCTTGATTCGCAGCGGCTGGCCACGCTTGAGCTTTTCGATCAGCTCGGACTCGACCAAAAGTTCTTCCGCACCACGTTTAATCAGCGCTAGCTGCTCTTCAACCGACTTCATAACAGACCCGCAAGGCTCAGATTCAAAGGGAACCAACCATACAAGATCGTGCACCAAATACAAGTTTTGCCCGGCGCACGGACACCAATCCACGGACATGGCGCCCGCAGACTTGCTTCAAAGATGATTTGGTTATATTTTATACAGTTATTTCATCTTCATCATGTCATTCATCTTTTCCAATTCATCTTTTTCAAAGTCAAATTACTTATGACCACTGAACCGTCTAAAGCGCCACCGCTTTACCCGAAGACCCACCTGCTCGCCGCAAGTGGGATCGCCGCCCTTCTCAGTCTGGCGCTCCTGGTGTTTCCATCCAGTGATGTTGAAGCCAAAAAGACAACGCTGAGCCTTGAACTGGAAAGTCCTGTTGAACAACTGACACAAGATCAAGACGCTGCCGACGCGGCTCAAGCCACAAACGAATCCGTAGCCTCCCCTTTCGCGCAGATCGAAAACAGCACCGAAGAAACGCAGGAAACCGCCCAGGCCGCACCAGCGCCGACACCGGTAGTCGAAGAAAAGAAGGCCCCGAATCACAGGGAAGTGATCGTCTCCAAGGGCGATACGCTTTCTACACTGTTCGAGAAAGTCGGCCTGCCGGCCGCGGCCGTCCATGAAGTGCTGGCCAGCGATAAACAGGCCAAGCAATTCAGCCAGCTCAAACATGGCCAGAAACTCGAATTCGAATTGAACCCACAAGGCCAGCTGACCAACCTGCACAGCAAGGTCAGCGACGTTGAAACCATCACCCTGACCAAGAACGACAAGGGTTATGTGTTCAACCGCGTTACCGCCAAACCCACTGTTCGCACCGCTTATGTGCACGGTGTGATCAACAGCTCGCTGTCGCAGTCCGCCGCCCGCGCAGGCCTGTCCCACAGCCTGACCATGGACATGGCCAGTGTCTTTGGCTACGACGTCGACTTCGCCCAGGATATCCGCCAGGGCGACGAATTCGATGTGATCTACGAACAGAAAGTGGTGAATGGCAAAGCGGTTGGCAACGGCCCGATCCTGTCAGCCCGCTTCACCAACCGCGGCAAGACTTACACCGCCGTGCGTTACACCAACAAACAGGGCAACAGCAGCTACTACACTGCTGATGGCAACAGCATGCGCAAGGCGTTCATCCGTACACCGGTGGACTTCGCCCGCATCAGCTCGAAATTCTCCATGGGCCGCAAACACCCGATCCTCAACAAGATCCGCGCCCACAAAGGCGTCGATTACGCCGCCCCACGTGGTACGCCGATCAAGGCTGCCGGCGACGGCAAAGTGCTGCTGGCCGGCCGCCGCGGCGGTTACGGCAACACCGTGATCATCCAGCACGGCAACACTTACCGTACGCTGTATGGCCACATGCAGGGCTTCGCCAAGGGCGTGAAGACCGGCGGCACCGTCAAACAAGGCCAGGTGATCGGTTACATCGGCACCACCGGCCTGTCCACCGGCCCGCACCTGCACTATGAATTCCAGGTCAACGGCGTTCACGTCGATCCATTGGGGCAGAAGCTGCCGATGGCCGACCCGATCGCCAAATCCGAACGCGCTCGCTTCCTGGCGCAGAGCCAGCCGTTGATGGCTCGCATGGATCAGGAAAAAGCCACCATGCTGGCTTCGAGCAAACGTTAAGCCATGGCTCTGTATATCGGCGTGATGTCCGGCACCAGTCTCGATGGGTTGGACATCGCCCTGATTGAGCAATCCTCGGCGATCAATCTGGTCGCCACGCACTACATCCCTATGCCTGACACCCTGCGCGCCGAGATGCTTGGCTTGTGCGCCAGCGGCCCTGACGAGATCGCCCGCTCGGCGATTGCCCAGCAGAACTGGGTGAAGCTCGCCGCACGAGGGATCCATACCCTTCTGGAACAGCAACAGCTCAAGCCTGAAGCCATTCGCGCGATCGGCAGCCACGGCCAGACCATTCGCCATGAACCGGCGCGTGGTTTCACGGTACAGATCGGCAACCCTGCCCTGCTGACCGAGCTGACTGGCATTACAGTCGTCAGTGACTTCCGCAGCCGCGATGTAGCCGCCGGCGGCCAGGGCGCTCCTTTGGTTCCGGCCTTTCATGAAGCGTTGTTCGAAGAGCGTACCGGTAACCGTGCAGTCCTGAATGTCGGCGGTTTCAGTAATCTCAGTCTGATTGAGCCGAACAAGCCTGTAGCCGGTTTCGACTGTGGGCCGGGGAATGTGCTGATGGACGCCTGGATTTATCAGCAACGGGGCGAGAACTACGACCGCAACGGGCAGTGGGCAGCCAGCGGCAAGGTCGAGCCGACCCTGCTGAAAGCTCTGCTCAGCGATCCGTTTTTCGTGACCCAAGGCCCGAAGAGCACCGGCCGCGAAGTCTTCAACCTGCCCTGGCTGGAGCAGCAACTGTCGCGTCTGCCAGGTTTCGCACCCGAAAACGTACAGGCGACATTGCTCGAACTGACGGCGCTGACCATCGTCGAATCGCTGCAAGGCGCTCAATCGAATACCGAAGAGCTTCTGGTCTGCGGGGGCGGCGCCCACAACGCCACACTAATGAAACGCCTGGCCGGGCTGCTGCCGAATGCCAAGGTCGCCAGCACCGCGACCCACGGTGTCGATCCGGACTGGGTCGAGGCCATGGCCTTCGCCTGGCTGGCCCATTGCTGCCTTGAAGGGATCGCCGCCAATCGCCCGAGCGTCACCGGCGCCAAAGGCCTGCGCGTACTCGGCGCCATCTACCCCAACTGACAAATCGCAGATAACAAAACGCCGCAGAACCGTGAGGTTCTGCGGCGTTTTATTGTGTTCGGTGAAGCGCGTTCAGATCGAGAACGAGGAGCCGCAACCACAAGTGGTGGTGGCATTCGGGTTCTTGATCACGAAACGCGAACCTTCCAGACCTTCCTGATAATCCACCTCGGCACCTGCCAGGTACTGGAAGCTCATCGGATCAACCACCAGACTGACGCCTTCGCGCTCGACGATGGTGTCGTCCTCGGCCACATCCTCATCGAAGGTGAAGCCGTACTGAAACCCTGAACAACCGCCGCCCGTAACGAATACGCGCAGCTTCAAGCGATCATTCCCCTCTTCATCGACCAGGCTCTTCACCTTGTGCGCGGCACCTTGAGTGAATTGCAAAGCCGTGGGGGTGAAGGATTCGACGCTCATGCTGACTATCTCCCGGCGTTACGCCGCCATAATGCGTGATGACGCGCATTATCCGCTTGTCCTAGAAAATCGGTCAACTATTGTTACGGTATATCAATAAAGCTGATCAGCCGACCAGAATGCAAAAAGGCCCGTCAAACGGGCCTTTTTGCCAAGCAAGATCAGTCGTTACGGCAGCATGCCGGCGTGGGACAGCCCCAAACGCTCATCCAGCCCGAACAGAATATTCATGTTCTGCACCGCCTGACCCGACGCGCCCTTGACCAGGTTATCGATCACCGAGAGCACTACCACCAGATCACCATCCTGCGGGCGGTGAACCGCGATGCGGCAGACGTTGGCGCCACGCACACTACGGGTTTCTGGATGGCTACCAGCCGGCATCACGTCGACGAACGGCTCATTGGCATAACGCTTCTCGAACAGCGCCTGCAGATCCACCGAGCGGTCCACCACGGTCGCGTAGAGCGTGGAGTGAATGCCACGAATCATCGGCGTCAGGTGCGGCACGAAAGTCAGACCGACATCCTTGCCTGCCGCACGACGCAGCCCCTGACGAATTTCCGGCAGATGGCGGTGACCTTTCACCGCATAAGCCTTCATGCTTTCCGACGTCTCGGAGTACAGCGAGCCTACGGCAGCACCACGACCGGCACCGCTGACACCGGACTTGCAGTCGGCGATCAGGTGCGAAGCGTCGGCAATGCCCGCCTCAAGCAACGGAAGGAAGCCCAGCTGCGTCGCGGTCGGATAGCAACCCGGCACCGCGATCAGGCGTGCTTTCTTGATTTGCTCACGATTGACTTCCGGCAAGCCGTAAACCGCTTCGTCCAGCAGCTCCGGCGCGCCGTGCGGCTGACCGTACCACTTGGCCCATTCATCAGCGTCCTGCAGACGGAAGTCTGCCGACAGGTCGATGACCTTGGTGCCGGCCGCCAGCAACTCGCCGGCCAGTGCGTGGGCAACGCCGTGCGGAGTGGCGAAGAACACCACGTCACAAGCGCCCAGGGTCTTGATGTCCGGCACGCTGAATGCCAGACCGTCGTAGTGACCGCGCAGGTTCGGGTACATATCAGCCACGGCCAGACCGGCCTCGGATCGGGAAGTGATGACCACCACTTCTGCCTGCGGATGCTGTGCCAACAGACGCAGCAGTTCGACACCGGTGTAACCCGTGCCGCCGACGATACCGACCTTGACCATAAACCTGCCCTCAACGAACCCACTGGAAAGCCGTCGATAATAGGGGCCGCGCGCCCCTGCGACAACCGCCAAGGTGACGTGCGGACGCTCAAGCCTCTACTATCGGGCCTACCGTGAATCAGGGAATAACCCAAAATGCTCTATCTGTGGATCAAAGCGCTGCATATCGTCAGCATCGTGTGCTGGTTTGCCGGCCTCTTCTATCTTCCGCGACTGTTCGTTTATCACGCGCAAAGTGAAGACACGATCAGCAAGGAACGCTTCAGCATCATGGAGCGCAAGCTCTATCGCGGCATCATGGGCCCGGCAATGATCGCCGCGCTGATCTTCGGTGGCTGGCTGATCTATCTGAACCCGAGCATCTTCAGCAGCGGTGGCTGGATCCACGCCAAACTGACCCTGGTCGTGCTGTTGATCGGCTACCACCACATGTGCGGCGCGCAGGTAAAACGTTTTGCCCGTGGCGAGAACACCCGCAGCCATGTCTTTTATCGCTGGTTCAATGAAGTGCCGGTTCTGCTATTGCTGGCTATCGTAATTCTGGTCGTGGTCAAGCCGTTCTAACTTCAACAAATACAACTTTCCGGGGTACTTCCGATGTCGCTGCCCGCTCTGCTCGAACAACGTCTGCGCCTGCCTGTGGTGGCGGCACCGATGTTCCTGATTTCCAATCCTGAACTGGTGCTGGCGTGCTGCCGCAACGGCGTGGTTGGCAGCTTCCCGGCGCTGAACCAACGCGAAAGCAGCGGGTTCAAGGCCTGGCTGGAGCAGATCGAAGCAGGCCTGGCGACATTGGAGAACCCGGCGCCGTACGCGGTGAACCTGATCGTCCACCACAGCAACCCACGCCTGCAGGCTGACCTGAACATCTGCGTCGAACACAAAGTCCCCATCGTCATTACCAGCCTGGGGGCCGTCAAAGAGCTGGTGGATGCGGTGCACAGTTACGGTGGCCTGGTCTTCCACGACGTAACAACCCGCCGCCATGCCGAGAAAGCCGCCGAAGCAGGTGTCGACGGTTTGATCGCCGTCGCAGCCGGTGCCGGTGGGCACGCCGGAACCTGGAGCCCGTTTTCGCTGATTGCCGAGATCCGCGAGTTCTTCGACAAGACCCTGTTGCTTGCAGGATGTTTGAACCATGGGCATGAGATTCTCGCCGCACAACTGCTCGGCGCGGATCTGGCCTACTTCGGCACGCGATTTATCGGCACCACTGAAAGTCATGCGCCTGACGCCTACAAGCAGATGCTGCTGACTGCCAAAGCCGCCGACATCATTCATACTCCTGCCGTGTCCGGTGTTCCGGCCAGCTTCATGCGCCAAAGCCTGGAGGCCGCCGGTTTCGACATGGCAGCCCTGCAGGGCAAGGGTGAAGTGAACTTCGGCGACAAGCTCAAGCCGATCAACGACGAAGCCAAGGCTTGGAAAACCGTGTGGTCGGCGGGTCAGGGCGTAGGTCAGATCAACGATCTGCCAAGCGTGGATCAACTGGTGGCGCGTCTTGATGCGGAGTATCGCCAGGCCCTGCATCACGCAGCACAGTTACCCAAACGCTGGCCACGCTGAACAAATCCGGCCAGTCGCTGCCAGAGGACTGGTCTGGCACTGACAGACTGCAATCACTCAACTTATCTCGCGACAAGGATGCCTCGGCCATGAGCGAACCCCGTTACAAGATCGTTTTCGACGGCGCGCTCCAGCCCGGCGTCGATATCACCACGGCCAAGCTCAACCTGGCCGACCTGTTCAAAAGCGATGTCGCCGCCATCGAGCGCCTGTTCAGTGGCCGCACCGTCTCGCTCAAGCGTGATCTGTCGCACAGCGATGCGCAGACTTATCTGCAAGCGCTGGGCAAGACCGGGATCGATGCCCGGATCGAAACAGAAACGCCCATCGAACTGAATCTTTCGGATGTCCACGAGCAAAGTGCCGCTGTGACGGAGCCTGACTCGCCTTACGCGCCACCTCGCGCCGCTGTCGGTGAAAGCCTGCCGGCGTTCGCGCCGCTAAAGCCGTTCAGCGTCGAGGGCCGGATCGGCCGTTTGCGTTACCTGGCTTGGTCGATGGTGTTGAGCCTGGTAACCCTGCCAATCGTCAGCGTGTTCGCGCTGATCGGCCTGGGCCTGGTCAGCGCCGACTCGACGACGGGGCTGATCATCGGCGGTCTCCTCGCCTTCTTCCTGTTCCTGGCCTTCGCGATCGTCGGCATCCTGTTCAGCATTCAGCGCCTGCACGATATCGGCTGGTCCGGGTGGCTCTGGCTGCTGACGCTGGTGCCGTTCGTGGGCAGTTTCTTCCCGCTGGTAATCATGGTCGTACCGGGCAACACCGGGGCCAACCGCTATGGCCCACCACCTCCGCCAAACAGCACGGCGGTCAAAGTGCTGTGCTCTCTGTGGATAGTGTTTATAGGGCTGTTTTTTGTGGGTGGCATGCTGGGCGGGATCACCGCCATCCAGCAGGAGTATGAAAGCAGCCTTGAAAGCAGCTACGAGAGTGGTTCGGTGACCACCGATGAAATTGATGTCGAAGTCGAACCCGCCGCGAATTCGGCAGACGATGCAGCCGAAGCCGCCCTCGCCCCTGTAGACTCTGCGAAAGAATGAACAACGCTCCCCGCCGTGACACCTGCGTCCACGGCGCGGCGCTGTTGCGATGGAGATTTGCATGACCCGTTACGCTCTGATCACCGGCGCCTCCAGCGGCATCGGCCTGGCCATGGCCGAAGCCCTGGCACGCCGTGGCCGCAGCCTGATTCTGGTGGCTCGCCAGCGTGATCAGCTGGAAAGCATTGCGATTGAACTGACCCAGCGCTTTGGCGTTGAGGTGCTGTTCCGCGCCTGTGACCTTGGCGAACCGCTGCGCCTGTCCGGTTTCCTGCTGGAGCTTGAAGAAGGCGACCGGCAGATCGATCTGCTGGTCAACTGTGCCGGCATCGGTACTTGCGGCCCGTTCCTGGCCCAGGACTGGATGACCGAACAGGATCTGATCGAAGTGAACATCCTCGCCCTCACCCGGCTCTGCCATGCCATCGGCAACAGCATGGCGTTGCAGGGTGGCGGGCAGATTCTCAATGTCGCGTCGGTGGCGGCCTTCAACCCCGGGCCCTGGATGAGCACCTACTACGCCAGCAAGGCGTACGTGTTGCACTTCTCGGAAGCACTGCGGGTGGAACTGAAGAAGTGCGCGGTCAAGGTGTCGGTGCTCTGCCCCGGCCCGACCCGCACCGCGTTCTTTCGCACCGCTCAACTGAACAACGACAAGCTCAACGCCAGCAAACTGCTGATGAGTCCCGAGGAGGTTGCGCTGTATACCGTGCGCGCCCTGGAGAAAAACCGCGCGATTATCATTCCAGGACGCCGAAACCGCTGGTTCGCCTTTCTACCTCGGCTCGGTTCGCGCTGGCTCAATCGCACGATTGTCGGCATGGTCAACAAGGCTTACTGCCCGCGCTGAAAAGCCCTACGGCAAAACACTGGGCGGGCTTATCCCCCTATGAGTACACTCAGGCCAGCCCAAACAACGGAGAAAACAGCTGTGGATACTCTGTTCACCAAGATCATCAACCGGGAAATCCCGGCGAAGATCATCTACGAGGACGACCAGGTTCTGGCGTTCCACGACATCGCCCCACAGGCACCGGTGCATTTTCTGGTGATCCCGAAGAAACCGGTGCGCACCCTCAACGACCTGACCGAAGACGACAAGGCACTGGCCGGGCACATCCTGTTCACCGCCCAGCGTCTGGCGCTGGAGCTGGGTTGCGAGGAAGGCTTCCGGGTGGTGATGAACTGCAATGAAATGGGCGGACAGACGGTCTACCACATTCACATGCACGTGCTCGGCCAACGCCAGATGAACTGGCCTCCGGGCTGATTGAACTGCAGGCTCGGTGGGAGCGCCCTGCTCCCACATGACCCAGCGCAAACCTTCCCCGGCCGATTCGGTTAAACTGGCCGCCGAGATTCTTCCCGGAGGTCAGCATGACTACCCAACGTCACTACTCGCCCATTGATCGTCTTCTGCTGCAAGCCGATGCTGCGATGCGTACCCTGCTGCCCTTCAGCGGCCAGCCGTACCGTCCGTCACCGGCGATCGTGCAGCCTGATGTGCAAATGAGCGATGAAGACACCCGCCACGTCGCCGGCCTGATGCGCATCAACCATACCGGCGAAGTCTGTGCCCAGGCGCTGTATCAGGGCCAGGCGCTGACCGCCAAGCTGCCGCAAGTGCGTGAGGCCATGGAACATGCGGCCGAAGAAGAGATCGATCATCTGGTCTGGTGCGAACAGCGCATTCACCAGTTGGGCAGCCACACCAGCGTGCTCAATCCGCTTTTCTACGGCATGTCGTTCGGGATCGGTGCAGTCGCCGGACTGATCAGCGACAAGGTCAGCCTCGGGTTTGTCGCCGCCACCGAGCATCAGGTCTGCAAGCATCTGAACGAACATCTGGAACAACTGCCGGCCGAGGATGAAAAATCCCGGGCGATTCTGGAGCAGATGCGTATCGATGAAGAACATCACGCGGAAAGTGCACTGGAGGCCGGCGGTTTCCGCTTCCCGGCGCCGGTGAAGTTCGGCATGAGTCTGTTGGCCAAGGTGATGACCAAGAGCACTTACCGGATCTGAAAAACGCCCGCAAAAAAGGCGACTGCCGCAAAGCAGTCGCCTTTTTTTGTGCCCGGATTTCTTAGCTCGGCATATTGCGCGCGTAGAAGATTTCCAGCATTTCGTGTTTCACACGCTCGGTCACCTGAGCGCGTTGCTCGGAAGACAGGTTGCTGGTGGCATCGCCGAACAGGTAGTTGTCCAGTTCGAAGTTCTTCAGCAGCATTTTGGTGTGGAACAGGTTTTCCTGGTACACGTTCACGTCGGTCATCTGGTACGCGTCGCGAGTGTCATCGGAAAGGTAGTTCTGAATCGAGTTGATCTCGTGGTCGATGAAGTGCTTGTTGCCTTCAACGTCACGGGTGAAGCCGCGCACACGGTAATCCACGGTCACGATGTCCGAGTCGAACTGGTGAATGAGGAAATTGAGCGCTTTAAGCGGTGAAATGACACCACAGGTCGACACATCGATGTCCACACGGAAGGTCGCAATACCGGCGTCCGGATGAATTTCCGGGTAGGTGTGCACCGTGATGTGGCTCTTGTCGAGGTGGGCCAGGATGATTTCGGGCAACGGGCCCGGGGACTCTTCGATCTGGCTTTCGGTCGGGGTCACCGGCTCTTCCGAGATCAGAATCGTGACGCTGGCACCCTGAGGCTCATAGTTCTGACTCGCAATGTTCAGAATGTTGGCACCAATGATTTCGACAACTTCCGTGAGGATCTGCGTCAGGCGTTCGGCGTTGTACTCTTGATTGATGTACTCGACGTAAGCCTGCTGGTCCTGCGGGGTTTCCGCGTAGCAGATGTCATAGATGTTGAAGCTCAAGGTCTTTGTCAGGTTATTGAACCCGTGGAGCTTGAGTTTGCTTTTCACCGTTAAAAACTCTCTATGTATGCGGCACGGCCGCGTGATCAAGCATGCCCGTCAAGTGCGAACAACGCACCTGCGTAGGACGGTTAACACCTCTTCGCGATGGCGATTTTGGTTATCTGTTCAGGCGGATGACCCGTCGGTTGACTGATCACGGCCCTGAAAAAAGTGGCGCATTATGCAGACGTCAGCGGGGGATCGCCAGAGTCTGCACTGCTTTTATGATAGTTGAATGTCGGCTCAGCCGAGTTCGACGATTTCATAGTCGTGGGTGATCGCTACACCGGCAGCGCCGAGCATGATCGAGGCCGAGCAATACTTCTCGGCAGACAGCTCGATGGCGCGTTTGACCTGGGCTTCTTTCAGGCCACGGCCCTTGACCACAAAGTGCATGTGGATCTTGGTGAACACTTTCGGATCTTCGGTCGCGCGCTCGGCTTCCAGAAAGGCTTCGCAGCTTTCAACGGCCTGACGGGACTTCTTCAAAATGCTGACCACGTCGAAATTGCTGCAACCGCCGACGCCCAGCAGGAGCATTTCCATCGGGCGGACACCCAGGTTACGACCACCGGCGTCCGGCGGACCGTCCATGACCACGACATGACCGCTGCCGGATTCGCCGAGGAACATGGCTTCGCCAGCCCATTGGATGCGTGCCTTCATCGCCAAGACTCCACTGTAGAAAAAAGGGTCGCCAGCTTAGCACAGGGCCCTGCCCGGACAGCGAGCACGTTCCTAGGACGGATGCACCTTTAACGTAGGTGATTTCTCGAAATTTCGACGAAGTGTCTGGTAAGCTGGCGCCAATTCACTGGCGCCTTCGCCAGACTGTGTAGCGACCGTCTCAGCGCCTCATATAAAAACCAAATATAACCGTGCAGTCTTTTCGGGATACAACCATGGTTGGTATTACCCCCACACCCAAAATCAAGAACCTCGACAAGCTGCTGATGCATTGCCAACGCCGGCGTCACGCGGCCAAGAGCAACATCATCTGCGCTGGGGATCGCTCCGACACGCTGTACTTCATCATCCGCGGTTCGGTCACGATCCTGATCGAGGACGACGACGGCCGCGAGATGATCATCGCGTACCTGAATGCCGGGGACTTCTTCGGCGAGCTGGGCCTTTTCGAAGAGGCCGGCCAGGAACAGCAGCGCAGCGCCTGGGTGCGGGCCAAGGTCGAATGCGAAGTCGCGGAAATCAGCTACGCCAAGTTCCGCGAATTGTCGCAGCAGGATCCAGACATTCTTTACGTGCTCAGCGGACAAATCGCACAACGCCTGCGCAACACCACGCGCAAGGTTGGCGACCTGGCGTTCTTCGACGTCACCGGCCGTGTCGCTCGCTGCCTGCTGGAGCTGTGCAAACAACCGGATGCCATGACTCACCCGGACGGCATGCAGATCAAGGTGACCCGTCAGGAAATCGGCCGGATTGTCGGCTGTTCGCGAGAGATGGTCGGTCGCGTGCTCAAGGATCTTGAGGAACGCAACCTGGTGGATGTGAAAGGCAAGACCATGGTGGTCTTCGGCACTCGCTGAGTGCCAAAACTCAGCCGGCGTAGATCTGCGCCAGCATCAAACGAAAGAGTTCATCGAGACGCGCCAGTGCATGGGGCGCCGGGAATTTTTCATGCAGAGCGATGTGGCTGGCGGCACGGACCCGCTGCTCCAGACCACACGCTTCGTTGAAGCGGTTGACCGCCGCGACCATCGACTCACGTTCGTCATCCACCAGCATCGCCCCGTGCACCAATCCCACCGGACGCTGACCACCCTGACTCTGGCGCCAGCGCTGAGCGGTGCCGACCATCTTGCGACCGTCGAGATTGACGTTGAAGCGACCGTCGCAGAACGCACCGTCGATTTCCCCCAGCGACGAAGTGCCACCCAACTCATCCAGCAACTCACAGATCGGATCACACAGACGCCGGTAACCGGTTTCGATACGGTTCAGATCGCCTTCGCTGCGAGGCGGTGCGTAGACCAGTGCAATGTTGATGGTCGAAGCCGACTGCGGAACAGGTTCGCCGCCGGTTTCACGCAGCAACACCGGCCAGCCGGCAGCAGCGGAGACTTCACAGGCGTGATCGAATCCGGGCAAGCGGTTCAAACGGCGCGGCATGACCAAGGCGCGGTCGCTGGGCTGCCAGAACAACAAGCCGAATTCGGCATCACCCGCGCAGACCGAGGCCAGCAAATCCTGTTCGGCTTGCAGACCGGCTTCGATGGTCAGGGACGTGGGGATCATAAGGTTTCCATAGGACGTTGAGTCTGAGGTGAATCTTATGCCGCCTTCGCGGGCAAGCCCGCTCCCACAGGGGGACGGGCGCCTGCGAAGACTCGATCAGTCGAGGGTCGAACCGCTCACCGGTACGCCGCGCTCAGGGAAGAACAGACGTTGCAGTTCGATGCCCGGGTTTTCGGCGCGCATGAACGCTTCGCCGACCAGGAACGCGTAAACGTCGCTGATTTCCATAAGCTCGACATCGGCACGGTTGAGGATCCCGCTCTCGGTGATGACCAGACGATCGCGCGGGATGCGCGGCAGCAGGTCGAGGGTGGTTTCCAGGCTCACGTCAAAGGTGTGCAGGTTGCGGTTGTTGACCCCGACCAGCGGCGTGTCGAGGGTTTTCAACGCGCGCTCCAGTTCATCGCCGTCGTGCACTTCCACCAGCACATCGAGGCCAACGTCTTTGGCCACCGACGCCAGTTCGGCCATTTTCACGTCATCCAGCGCGGAGACGATCAGCAGCACGCAATCGGCGCCCAAGGCACGGGCCTCGACGATCTGGTACGGATCGATCATGAAGTCCTTGCGGATCACCGGCAGCGAGCACGCCGCGCGGGCCTGTTGCAGATAGGCATCGGCGCCCTGGAAGTAGTCGATGTCGGTCAGCACCGACAGGCAGGTCGCCCCACCCTTCTCGTAGCTTTTGGCGATGTCGGCGGGAACGAAGTTCTCGCGGATCACGCCCTTGCTCGGCGACGCCTTCTTGATTTCGGCGATCACTGCCGGTTGTTTCTTCTTGGCCTGCGCCAGCAATGCCTGGGCAAAACCACGGGGTGCATCGGCCGCCTTGGCCAGACTTTCCAGCTCGCTCAGGCTGACGCGAGCGCTACGCTCGGCGACTTCCTGAACCTTGCGGGCCAGAATTTTTTCCAGAACCGTCGGTACACTCATCCCTCATTCTCCACTTTGAATACCGCGGTAAAGGCACCCAACTCCTCGAGTTTTTCCCGAGCAAGACCGGTGTGCAGAGCGTCGTGGGCCAGTGCCACGCCCTCTTTCAGACTTGTCGCCAGGTCGGCTGCGTACAGCGCCGCACCGGCATTGAGCACGATCATTTCGGCAGCCTTCTGACCGTTCTCGGTCTTGCGCTTGCCCAGCGCATCGCGGATCAGCGCCAGCGAGGCTTCCGGGCCTTCGACCGACAGACCGTGCAGGCTCTGGCTCTTCATGCCCAGATCTTCCGGCTCGACCCAATATTCGGTGATCTGATCGTCCTTCAGCTCGGCGACAAAGGTCGGCGCCGCCAGGCTGAATTCGTCCAGACCGTCCTTGGAATGCACCACCAGCACGTGCTTGCTGCCCAGGCGCTGCAAGACTTCAGCCAACGGCCGGCACAGCGCCGGGGTGAACACGCCCACCACCTGATGTTTCACACCGGCCGGATTCGTAAGCGGGCCAAGCATGTTGAACAGGGTACGCAGGCCGAGATCGCGGCGCGGGCCGGCGGCGTACTTCATGGCTTTGTGGTGAGTCTGGGCAAACATGAAACCGATGCCGACGTTGTCGATGCAGCGCGCCACCTGAACCGGGGTCAGGTTGAGGTAGATGCCGGCGGCTTCCAGCAGGTCGGCACTGCCGCTCTTGCCCGATACGGCACGGTTACCGTGCTTGGCCACGGTGCAACCGGCCGCAGCGACCACGAAGGAAGACGCGGTCGACACGTTGAAAATATTCGCCCCGTCACCGCCGGTGCCGACCACATCGACCACGCCGTCGAGGGTCTTGAGTTCGACCTTGTCCGCCAGTTCGCGCATCACCGACACGGCGCCGACGATCTCATCGATGCTCTCGCTCTTCATGCGCATGGCCATCATGAACGCGCCGATCTGCGCGTCAGTGCATTGGCCGGTCATGATTTCGCGCATCACGTCGCGCATTTCATCGGTGCTGAGGTCGAGGTGATCGACGATACGGCTCAGGGCTGTCTTGATATTCATGGAAAGTCCTTAGCGCGTGCCGCCGGTTTGTTTGAGGAAGTTGGCGAACAGTTCATGGCCCTGTTCGGTCAGGATCGATTCGGGGTGGAACTGTACGCCCTCGATATTCAGGGTCTTGTGACGCAGGCCCATGATTTCGTCGACCGAACCGTCATCGTGCTGGGTCCACGCCGTCAGCTCCAGGCAATCGGGTAACGTTTCGTGTTTGACGATCAGGGAATGATAGCGGGTGACGGTCAGCGGGCGGTTCAGCCCGGCAAACACACCCTTGTCCTCGTGGAATACCGGACTAGTCTTACCGTGCATCACTTGCCGGGCACGGACGACATCGCCGCCAAAAGCCTGGCCGATGGACTGATGGCCGAGGCAGACACCGAGGATCGGCAGTTTGCCGGCGAAGTGCTTGATGGCTTCGATGGAGATGCCGGCTTCGGTCGGTGTGCACGGGCCCGGGGATACCACGATCCGCTCAGGGTTGAGCGCTTCGATTTCGGCGATGGTCAGTTCGTCGTTGCGCACCACCTTGACCTCGGCACCCAGCTCGCCGAGGTATTGCACAACGTTGTAAGTAAAGGAGTCGTAGTTGTCGATCATCAGCAACATGGCGTTTCGAACCTCTTGAATTCTGACTTGAAGACAGCATTCGGATGACTTGCCAGGCGCTGCACACGGTCAGACGCGCAGGTCGCATCGGCACAGCGGCATTTCAAACGGGCAAGGAAGGCAAAGCGATACAGATCCGGCAGGGCCGGCAGAAAAGATTCAGGCGCGCCAACGCCAGCGGGCGTGTGCCTTGATGACTTGATCCAGAAGTTTGCTGGTGATCAACACGGGGAAGGTCTCGTTCATACGTTTCGGCACAGTAACTTAGCTGGGCGGAGCGTGCAATATGGCCGGGGCCGTGGGGGATAAAACAATGGGAGGGTTGACGACCGATGGCAAATCGCCGGAAGTTTTTGGTACTGTCGTTTCGTTCACTACAACAATAAATAAACGGACTTGCTCATGATCAAACAGACGTTGTTTGTACCGCTCGCCGGATGCCTGCTCGCGATGGCCTGCGCCCAGGCGAACGCCGCACCCAATCCTTATTCGAATTTCGTGGTCTTCGGCGACAGCCTGAGCGATGCGGGGACTTTCACCGACAGCGGCGGCCCGGCCGGCGCCACGCAGCGCTACACCAACCGCACCGGTCCGGTCTATCTGGACGGCAGCGGTGAACTCCGCTCGCTGAACTCGACGCAACTGCTCGGTGGCCGACTCGGCTTCACACCGGATCAAACGGCCTCCTCGTCCTCGGCAGTTCGTGCCGGCCAAGGCCAGCCGGACGGTAACAACTGGGCTGTCGGCGGGTACCGCACCGACCAGATTCTCGACTCGATCACCAGCCAGTCCGCCACCGGCGAACGCACCCGCGCCGGTTATCTGCCGTCGAACGGTTTCCGCGCCGACCCGAATGCCCTGTATTACCTGACCGGGGGCGGCAACGACTTCCTCCAGGGCCGCGTCACCAGCCTGCCTCAGGCGAATGCCGCCGCCGATCGACTGGTCGACAGCGTACGCACACTGCAAGGTGCCGGCGCCCGCTACATCATGGTCTGGTTGTTGCCGGACATCGGCCTGACCCCGGCCATCAACGGCTCGCCGCTGCAGGCCTTCACCTCGCAACTCAGCGCCCAGTTCAACACCGAACTGGTCAGCCAGTTGCAGAGTGTCAATGCCAACGTGATTCCGCTGAACGTGCCGGTCCTGCTCAAAGAGGCATTCGCCAATCCGGCGCAATTCGGTCTGGCAACCGACCAGAATCTGGTCGGCACCTGCTTCAGCGGCAACAGCTGCACGGAGAACGCCCGGTATGGCATCAACAGCGCCACCCCGGACCCGACCAAGCTGATCTACAACGATGCCGTCCACCCGACCGAAGCCGGGCAGCGCCTGATTGCCGATTACGCCTACTCGCTGCTGGCCGCGCCATGGGAGGCGACCCTGTTGCCACAAATGGCCCAAGGCACCTTGCGCTCGCATCAGGATGAATTGCGCAACCAGTGGTTGGCGGATTGGGAAAACTGGCAGGCCGTTGGCCAATGGCGGGCGATTGTCGCCGGTGGTGGCCAGCATCAGGACTTCGACAGCCAGCGCAGCGGCGCCAGCGCCGACGGCAATGGTTACAACCTGAACATCGGCGGCAGCTACCGTCTCAACGACGCCTGGCGGGTGGGCGTGGCGGCCGGTTTCTACAACCAGAAACTCGAGGCCGGCGACAACGACTCGGACTACAAGCTGAACACTTATCTGGGCACTGCGTTCGCCCAGTACCAGCAGAACCGCTGGTGGGGTGACGCCGCCGTGACCGCCGGGCATCTGGATTACGACAGCCTCAAACGCAAATTCCAGCTGGGGGTCAACGAACGCGGCGAGAAAGGCGATACCGACGGCTATGTTCTGGCCTTCAGCGGACGCGTGGGTTACGACATTGCGCCAGAGGCAAGCAGCCCATGGCACCTGTCGCCGTTCGTCAGCGCCGATTTCGCCAAGGTTGAAGTCGATGGTTACTCGGAAAAAGGCGCGGACTCCACCGCGCTGACGTTCGATGACCAGTCGCGCATCTCCCGGCGTCTCGGCCTCGGGATCCAGGGCAAGTACCAGATCACCTCGCAGACCCAGGTGTTCGGCGAACTGGCCCACGAGCGCGAGTACAACGACGACACCCAGAATGTGACGATGAACCTCAACAGCCTGCCGAACAACCGCTATACCCTGGCCGGCTATACCCCTCAGACCAACCTGAACCGCCTGAACCTGGGCGTGAGCCACAACCTGACCAAGGATCTGGCATTACGTGCCAGCTACGACATCCGCAAGGATGACGACTTCACCCAGCAAGGGATCAACGTCGGCGTAGCGCTCGACTTCTGATTCGCAGGCAAAAAAAACGCGGCGCCCTCACAGGCGCCGCGTTTTTTTATGGCTGAATCATCAATCACTCAGTCCGGGGCTTGCTCGGCCAGTGCAACAGCGCGGAACATCGCCCGGCGCTTGTTGATGGTTTCTTCCCACTCCAGCGCCGGCACCGAGTCGGCGACGATGCCGCCACCGGCCTGTACGTGCAGCTCGCCGTTCTTGATCACGGCGGTACGGATCGCAATCGCGGTGTCCATGTTGCCGTTCCAGGCGAAGTAGCCGACCGCGCCGCCGTACACACCACGCTTGACCGGCTCCAGCTCGTCGATGATTTCCATCGCGCGGATCTTCGGTGCGCCGGACAAGGTGCCCGCCGGCAGGATCGCCCGCAGTGCGTCCATCGCCGTCAGCCCGGCCTTCAACTGGCCGGTGACGTTGGACACGATGTGCATCACGTTGGAATAACGCTCGATGACCATCTTCTCGGTAAGTTTCACCGAGCCGATTTCCGATACGCGCCCGGTGTCGTTGCGACCGAGGTCGATCAGCATCAGGTGCTCGGCGATCTCCTTGTCGTCGGACAGCAGGTCTTCTTCCAGCGCCACGTCCGCCTCTTCGGTAGCCCCGCGAGGACGGGTGCCGGCAATCGGGCGCACGGTGATCAGGTTGTCTTCGACCCGCACCAGCACTTCCGGCGAACTGCCGACGACGTGGAAGTCGCCGAAGTTGAAGAAGTACATGTACGGCGTCGGGTTGAAGCAACGCAGTGCGCGATAAAGATCGATCGGCGCCGCCTTGAAGTCGATCGACATGCGCTGGGACGGCACGACCTGCATGCAGTCACCGGCGAGGATGTATTCCTTGATGGTGTCGACGGCTTTTTCGTAGTCGTCCTGGGTAAAACTGGAGCGGAACACCGGCTCGGCTGCCTGCTGCTTGCTGAAATCCAGGCCACGGCGCGGGGTGATCGGTTGACGCAGTTTTTCCAGCAGTTGCTGCAATTGCGCCTGGCCCTGCTCGTAGGCATCGGCCTGCGCCGGATCGGCCAGCACGATCGCGTGCATCTTGCCGGCGAGGTTGTCGAACACCACCACCGCATCGGAGACCATCAGCAGAATGTCCGGCACGCCCAGCGGATCCGGATTCGGGCATTTGCCGAGGCGCTTCTCTACATAACGCACACAGTCGTAACCGAAGTAACCCACAAGACCGCCGTTGAAGCGCGGCAGACCGGCAATGGTCGGCACGTTGTAGCGGGCCTTGAAGGTTTCGACGAAGGCCAGCGGATCTTCGACGTCGTGGCTTTCGGTCTCGACGCCATCGACGGTGATGCTCACGTGATGATCGTGAACCCGCAGCACGGTGCGGCACGGCAGGCCGATGATCGAGTAACGGCCCCATTTCTCGCCGCCCTGCACCGATTCGAGCAAGTAGGAGTTGGGCTGGTCGGCCAGTTTCAGGTAGATCGACAGCGGGGTGTCGAAGTCGGCCAGGGTTTCGCAGGCCAGCGGGATGCGGTTGTAGCCGTCAGCGGCCAGACGCAGGAATTCTTCGCGGATCATAGGGTGCCTCGTGGTGTGAGGTGCAAATCAGTCAGGTGTGCAAACGCGCCGGCAGGCCGGCCAGGAACAAGTCAGGCGCGCCAACGCCAGCGGGCCAGGGCCTTGATGACTTTCATCCAGAGTTTGCGGGTGACCACCACGATGGCGTTTCCAGAAGGGGATTGAGCAGCGTCGGGCAACGTTATCTCAGCGGCCGTATCCAGGCAACCGGGAATTAGCTTGCGCAGATCGTCGATCACCAGCGCCGGGGATTCCTCGGCAATCGGTCGGCCATGGTTGTAGCCATAACTCAGCCCGACACATTTGACCCCCGCCGCTTTCGCCGCCAGCACGTCGCTGCGCGAATCGCCGACGAACAGCGATTGCGAGGCGGGAATGCCGGACATCTTCATGACGAAGAACAGCGCCGCCGGGTCAGGCTTCTTCTGCGGCAGGGTATCGCCGCCGATGATCCACTTGAAGTAGCGGCCGATCTTCATCTGATCCAGCAGCGGCGCGACGAAGCGCTCCGGCTTGTTGGTGATCAGCGCCATGGCCACGCCCTGCTTGTGCAGCCATTTCAGGGTGTCGCGCACGCCGGGATAGACCACGGTCAGCTCATGGCTGGCGCCGTAGGCCTCCATGAAAACTTCCAGCGCGTGCTCGGCTTCGACGTCATCCACGGAAGAATGGTCGATGCCGCCGGCCAAGGCGCGGCGCACCAGCACCGGCGCACCGTTGCCGACCCACTCGCGCACCGACTCGATACCGGCAGGCTTGCGCCCGAGCGAGAGCAGCATGTTATCCACCGCCGCCGCCAGGTCGGGTACCGAATCGATCAGCGTGCCATCCAGATCGAACATCACCAACCGCGGCAGTTGCCCCGGGAACAGCTGCTCAAAACCGCTCATGGGCGAGCCAGCGCCAGTTCGGAACGCATCTTGTCGATGACTTCCTGATAGTTCGGCGCATTGAAGATCGCCGAACCGGCGACAAAGGTGTCGGCACCGGCAGCGGCGATTTCACGGATGTTGTTGACGTTGACGCCGCCGTCGATTTCCAGGCGGATGTCACGGCCCGAGGCATCGATGATCGCGCGGGCTTCACGCAGCTTGTCGAGGGTGCCGGGGATGAATTTCTGCCCGCCGAAGCCCGGGTTGACGCTCATCAGCAAGACCATGTCGACCTTGTCGATCACGTACTTGAGCACGTCCAGCGGGGTCGCCGGGTTGAACACCAGGCCGGATTTGCAGCCGCCTTCACGGATCAGTTGCAGCGAACGATCGACGTGAAGCGTGGCTTCCGGGTGGAAGGTGATGTAGGTGGCGCCGGCTTCGATGAAGTCGCCGACGATGCGATCCACCGGGCTGACCATAAGGTGCGCGTCGATCGGCGCGGTGATGCCGTACTTGCGCAGCGCGGCGCAGACCATCGGGCCGATGGTCAGGTTCGGTACGTAGTGGTTGTCCATGACATCGAAGTGAACGAAGTCGGCACCGGCGGCCAGAACGTTGTCCACTTCCTCGCCCAGGCGGGCGAAGTCGGCGGAGAGAATCGACGGAGCAATAACGAAGGGCTGCATGACGCACCTTTTCTGAGCTAAATCACGATGGCGCGCATTGTATACCTCAAGTTTCCGCGCGCGCACCGTGACCGCGATGATTGGGTTGTGCCATGACCGATGACCGGCGGGTTCTCAGTACGCCGCCCGGTAGATCTTCTCGATGTCGGCGGCGCTGAGCTTGCGCGGGGTGTTGCGCATCAGGCGCTCGATTCCCGCGGCCTCCACGGCCATGGCCGGGATCGCCTCTTCGGGCACCCCGAAACTGCGCAGACCCAGCGGGATTTCCACCGCCGCGCACAGTTCGGTCATCGCCGCGACGGCGCTATCGGCGGCTTCATTGAGACTCAGATGAGCGGTCTTCACTCCCATGGCTTCGGCAATATCCTGCATCCGCTCGACGCAGGCCATCTTGTTCCAGGTCATGACATACGGCAGCAGCAACGCATTGCTGACGCCGTGAGCAATGTTGAATCGCCCGCCCAGCGGATACGCCAGCGCATGCACCGCGCCGACCCCGGCATTACCGAACGCCATGCCGGCCATCAGGCTGGCAGTGGCCATGTCTTCCCTGGCCTGCAGGTTGGAGGGGTTGGCGTAGGCCTTGGGCAAGGACCGGGCGATCAACTTGATTGCGCCGATGGCCAGCGAATCGGTGATCGGCGAGGCATTCAGTGACAGATAGGATTCGATGGCATGCACCAGCGCATCGACGCCACTGGCGGCGGTGACACTGCGCGGGCAGGTCAGGGTCATCTGCGGGCTGACCAGCGCCACGTCCGGCAACAGGTAGTCGCTGACGATGCCTTTCTTCAATTGGGCGACCTTGTCCGAAAGAATCGCCACGTTGGTCACCTCGGAACCGGTGCCGGCCGTGGTCGGGATGGCGATCACCGGCGGGCCTTTGCGCGGCACCTGATCGACGCCGAACAGATCTTCCAGCGCACCGTGATAACCAGCGTACGCCGCGACGCTCTTGGCGATATCGATCGCACTGCCGCCACCCAGACCAATCAGACCGTCATGCCCGCCCTCTCGATAGACGCGCATGCAGTCCTCGACGATGGCGATTTCCGGATCCGGCAGCACCCGATCGAAGATTTCGTACTCGCGCTCGCCGATCTGCGCCAGCGCCAACTGCACCGTGCCGGACTTGACCAACGCGGCATCGGTGACGATCAGCGGGTTATCGATGTCCAGCCGCGTGAGTTCGGCCGCCAGTTGCTCGATGGCCCCGGCGCCGGTGATCAGTTTGTGAGCAATCTTGAACGAGGAAAGACTCATCGTGCGCAGCCTCTTATAGATGTGGGAGCTGAGCACAAGCGTAGCTGGGGAATTCGGGTTGTCTGTCATTCAGCGCATGAATGGCAACCCGCACACTGATCGTTCCCACGCTCCGCGTGGGAATGCAGCCCGGGACGCTCCGCGTTCCATTCGGGAGCTGGAACGAGGAGCGAGGGAACAATATCGAGCTGGGTTCAGACCTGAGCGGTGCGCAGCTTCTCACTCCGCCCACGCAACCACTCCAGCGTCAGCAACAGAATCACCGAGAAGGCAATCAACAACGTCGCAGCCGCCGCAATCGTCGGGCTCAGGTTCTCGCGTATCCCGCTGAACATCTGCCGTGGCAACGTCGCCTGCTCGGGACCTGCGAGGAACAGTGTCACCACCACCTCATCGAACGAGGTCGCAAAGGCAAACAGCGCCCCGGAAATCACTCCCGGTGCAATCAGCGGCAAGGTCACCCGACGGAACGTGGTCAGTGGCGAAGCACCAAGGCTGGCCGCCGCCCGCACCAGATTATGGTTGAACCCCTGCAGTGTCGCCGACACCGTGATGATCACGAACGGCACACCCAGCACCGCGTGCACCACGATCAGCGAGAAGAAACTGTTGCCCAGGCCCAGCGGCGCGAAGAACAGGTAACTGGCCACACCGATGATCACCACCGGCACCACCATCGGCGAAATCACCAGCGCCATCACCAGCGGCTTGCCGGGGAAGTCGCCACGGGTCAGGCCGATGGCCGCCAGCGTGCCGAAGACCATTGCCAGTACCGTCGCCGCCGGGGCGACGATGATGCTGTTCTTCAGCGAGCGCATCCATTCCGCCGAGGCGAAGAAATCCTGATACCAGTGCAGCGAGAAACCTTGCAGCGGGTACACCAGGAAACTGCCCGAGTTGAACGACAGCGGCACGATTACCAGCACCGGCAGGATCAGGAACAACAGGATCAAGCCGCAGAGGATCCGCAAGCTGTAGAACCACACCCGCTCGACGGGCGACATATAAGGACTCAGCATTTCAAATTCCCCCTTAGCTCAGGCGCAGGCGACTGGCGCCCACCAGCCAGCTGTAGATCAGATAAAGCACCACGGTCGCCAGCAGCAACAGCCCGCCCAGTGCGGTGGCCATGCCCCAGTTGATGCTGGTGTTGGTGTAGAACGCGACGAAGTAGCTGACCATCTGGTCGTTCGGGCTGCCCAGCAGCGCCGGGGTGATGTAGTAGCCAATGGCGAGGATGAACACCAACAGGCAACCGGCGCCGACACCGGCGTAGGTCTGCGGGAAGTACACCCGCCAGAAACTGGCGAACGGATGGCAACCGAGGGAAATCGCAGCACGCATGTAGGTCGGCGAGATGCCTTTCATCACGCTGTAGATCGGCAGGATCATGAACGGCAGCAGGATGTGCACCATCGAGATGTAAACCCCGGTGCGGTTGAACACCAGCTCCAGCGGTTTATCGATGATGCCCATCGCTATCAATGCGCTGTTGATCAATCCGCCGGATTGCAGCAACACGATCCACGCGGCGACTCGCACCAGAATCGAGGTCCAGAACGGCAGCAGCACCAGAATCATCAGCAGGTTGCTTTGACGCGAAGGCAGATTGGCCAGCAGGTACGCCAGCGGATAGGCCAGCACCAGGCAGATCACGGTGATGATCAGGCCCATCCAGAAGGTCCGGGCGAAGATGTCGAGGTAGATCGCCTGATCCGGGGTCGCCGGAGCAATTTCGCCGAGGTCGTCGATGCGATGATCCACCGCCGCCAGCAGATAGAACGGGGTGATGCTGCTGGTGTTGCGCTTCACCGCTTGCCAGTAGGCCGGATCGCCCCAACGCTCGTCGAGGCCCTCCAGCGCTTCTTTATAAGAGGCCGGTTCGCTGGCGAATGGCAGCGAGCGGGCGGTTTTGGTCAGCAGGCTGCGATAGCCGGCCAACTCCATGTTCAGGCGCTTGGACAGATCGCCCAGGGTCTGGTTTTTCCGCGCTTCGGCGAGGTCTTCGCTGGCGGCTTTATAGACTGGTTCGGCGGGCAGGCCTCGGCCGTCCCACGCAGCAATCGCGGTTACGGTGCGCGGCATGCCGCCAACCACTTCCGGGTTGCCGACGCTTTTATAGAGCAGCGCCACGATCGGCACCAGGAACACCAGCAACAGAAACAGCACCAATGGCGCGATCAGCGCCTGGGCCTTCCAGCGGTTGACCCGCTCGGCGTGCTTGAGCCGCTGCTTCAAGGTGGGGCTGTTGCCCTCGTTCAGGGGAACGGCGATGGCCATGACGTACTCCGCAAATCTTTGATCGTTACAAAAGCGGCGAATACCGCCTCGAACTTGGGGTACTGATCGTTCCCACGCTCTGCGTGGGAACGCATTCAGTGACGCTCTGCGTCACAGGGACGCGGAGCGTCCCGGGCGGCATTCCCACGCAGAGCGTGGGAACGATCATCCGGTAGCCGTCGGCCCGTGTGACGTGGTTACTTCGCAGCCCAGGAATTGAAGCGCTGCTCCAGTTGCTCGCCGTTGTCAGCCCAGAAGCTGACGTCGATCTGCACCTGGTTGGCGATGTTTTCCGGGGTGGTCGGCATGTCTTTCAGGATCGCCTTGTCCAGCAAAGGCACTGCCTGAGAGTTGGCCGGGCCATAGGCGATGTTTTCCGAGTAGGTCTTCTGCTGTTGCGGCTGTACCGAGAACGCGATGAATTTCTTCGCCGCTTCAGCACGCTTGGCGTCCAGGCCTTTCGGAATGGCCCAGGCGTCGAAGTCGTAGATACCGCCGTTCCACACCACCTTCAGGTTGGATTCTTTCTGCACGGCAGCGATACGACCGTTGTAGGCCGAGCTCATGACCACGTCACCGGAAGCGAGGTATTGCGGCGGCTGGGCGCCGGCTTCCCACCACTGGATGTTCGGTTTCAGCTCATCCAGTTTCTTGAACGCTCGATCCTGGCCGTTCTTGCTGGCCAGTTCCTTGTAGACGTCTTTCGGCGCAACGCCGTCGGCCATCAGTGCGAATTCGAGGGTGTACTTGGCGCCTTTGCGCAGGCCGCGCTTGCCCGGGAATTTCTTGGTGTCCCAGAAATCCGCCCAGCTGGTCGGTGCGGTTTTCAGCTTGTCGGCGTTGTAGGCCAGCACGGTCGACCACACAAAGAAGCCCACGCCGCATGGCTGGATCGCGCCTTTGACGTAGTCTTCGGATTTGCCGAACAGCGCAGGATCGAGTTGTTCGAACATGTCTTCGTCGCAGCCACGGGACAGCTCCGGCGATTCAACCTCGACCAGATCCCAGGACACGCTCTTGGTGTCGACCATGGCTTTGACCTTGGCCATCTCACCGTTGTACTCGCCGGCGACGATCTTGCCGTTGCCCGCCGCTTCCCACGGTGCGTAGAAGGCTTTGACTTGCGCCGCCTTGTTCGCCCCGCCAAACGACACCACGGTCAGATCCGGCCCAGCGGCCATTGCGCTTGCCGCACCCATCAGGCCCAGGGTCAGGGCTGTGAACTTCAGGGATCTCAACATTTATTGTTCTCTCCACGTGCAGGGTTGGTGTTGGTATTGCCGGGGCGCTTAATGCGCCTCATGGGGACGCCCTCACTTAGTTTCCTCACCGCGTTGTCGCCTTAAAGCGGGCCAGGCAAGGCGCAGGCCGAAGGGAATGGTGTTCCCTTTCCAAGGCCTGCAA
>NZ_JBQEQA010000017.1:0-126511 GCF_052045815.1 Pseudomonas sp. 22085 | reverse complement strand
TTCTACAGCGTTACACGCTGCTGTCAACACCTCTTTTTCTCCGCTTTCGACCGAGAAGATCGAACCGTTGAAAGCGCCAAACAGACCGGCATTTCCAACTCCTTCCAGGCTTCGATGAACTGAAACAACCCGCTTCGAAACTTACTTAACCCATTGAATCTCAAGGAGTTTTCCGTTTCGACTGCGCCGGAAGTGGGGCGAATTATAGAGACTCAAAATCTGCCGTCAACCCTTAATTTGAGTTTTCTATCAAGACAGGGAAAATGATCGCTCCTATATAGACGGGAACGTAGCGAGTGCGCACTATATTGCTCAACACAACAGCTACCTCCCCGGATGATGTCACGCAATGAACGACCAGCCTCGCAGCCTTGCCTCAACCCTGTTCCCGGTTGGCCTACTATTAATAGCCATGGCATCGATCCAGTCCGGCGCATCCTTGGCTAAAAGTATGTTCCCCATTGTTGGCGCTCAAGGCACGACAACGCTTCGCCTGATCTTCGCCAGCGTGATCATGCTGTTACTGCTCAAACCCTGGAGAGCGAAGCTGACAGCCAAGTCGCTGCGCACAGTGATTGTCTACGGGATGGCGCTGGGAGGTATGAACTACCTCTTCTATATGTCGTTACGTACCGTTCCGCTCGGCATCGCAGTCGCTCTGGAGTTCACCGGCCCGCTGGCAGTCGCCATCTATGCCTCACGTCGCGCTATCGACTTTCTCTGGATTGCACTGGCTGCCATCGGCTTGTTGCTGCTGATACCAACTGGCGCTACAACAGCGGGTATTGATCTGATCGGCGCAGGCTATGCGCTGGGAGCGGGGGTTTGCTGGGCGCTCTACATTCTGTTCGGCCAAAAGGCGGGCGCGGATAACGGTGTGACCACCGCGGCGCTTGGCGTAATGATCGCCGCCCTGTTCGTTGCCCCCATTGGCATTGTCCATGCCGGCAGCGCACTGCTGACACCTGCACTGATTCCGATCGCCATTGGCGTTGCAATCCTCTCCACAGCCCTGCCCTACACGCTGGAAATGGTTGCGCTCACCCGAATGCCCGCACGCACCTTCGGCACATTGATGAGTATCGAACCAGCGTTTGGTGCGCTATCAGGTCTGCTGTTTCTGCAGGAATACCTTTCTTTGTCACAATGGATGGCAATTCTGTGCATTATTCTGGCCTCGGTCGGAGCAACCATGACGATGGGCAGTACCTCTAAACCCGCCATCGCTGCAGATTGAAAGAGGATTTTACGAAGGTCTGGCAATTGGCGCTCATTTAGGCCATGTTTAGCCTCGCAACCCAATGCCAGACATGGATTTTTTCGGATAGGGACATCAGAACGCTTCAAGCGAGAGCGCATACAGGCAGACCCGAGCGCCAGACTCGAGGCCGCCATAAGGACGGTAATGAAACGAATTTTGATACTGATCGCCATACTGGCTGTTGCAGGCTGCGCGGCGACGTCGAAGACCCACGTCAAACATGGCAAGAAAGGGTTGCACATCAACTGTTCGGGGCTGTCCTCTTCTTGGGACAAGTGCTACACCAGCGCCGCCAACTCTTGCGCACCAAAGGGCTACAAAGTCATTGCAAAATCAGGCGATACGGTGGAAGAGCCGGGTGATTACCCCTTTGGCCTCAACCCTGCCGGCTATACCAGCCGCAGCATGATCGTCATCTGCAAATAAACCATCGCCGCTACTGCACTCGCGAAGCGGCGAGCTGGTTCCCGATCTCTTCATGACAGGACTTCAGCACCCGCTGCTGAACCTGCGGGGACGCCAGCATTCGTGCCACTACCAGCGCCCCGACACACTGCGACAGAATCGCCCAAGCCAGGCTGTCGCTTTCCAGAATCTGCGCCCAACTTTCCTGAAGCTTGCAAATCCACAGCTCGGCCTGTTCCCGCACAACATTATCCGACCGCGCAATCTCGGCGCCCAACGCAGGCAATGCGCATCCCAACTCAGGCTGCTCGACATGGGCCATGCTCAGATAAAGTTTCAGGCACCGCTCCAGTCGCTCGCGATCCTGCGTACCCTGCCCGCCCAAGCGCTCAAGACTCTGGCACAACTCGCGTTCGACGATAGCCGCGAACAAGGCATCCTTGGACGAGAAATGACTGTAGAACGCCGCCCCACTCAGGCCGATTGCCTTCATCAGGCCATCGACACCCATTGATGAGAACCCGTTTCTTTTCGCAGAAAGCGAACTGCTTTGCAGAAGCTTTTCTTTGGTTTCCAGCTTGTGACCGGCGGAATACCGCATGTATTTGTCCTCACATTGAGTGCCTTGACGCTGGGAAAATCCTAGCATAACGTTCGTTCACTTAACGATCGTTTAATAAAGGGATCCACCCATGAATAACAAGAAGGTCGTATTGGTTGTCGGTGCAGGTGATGCCACGGGCGGCGCCATCGCCAAGCGGTTCGCCAAGGAAGGTTTCGTCGCGTGCGTCACGCGGCGCAGCGCCGACAAGTTGCAGCCGTTGGTGGAAGCGATTCAGGCGGACGGCGGTGAAGCCCACGGTTTTGCCTGCGACGCGCGCAAGGAAGAAGACGTCATTGCGCTGATCGAAGATATCGAAACCCGCCTCGGTCCGATTGAAGCATTCGTTTTCAATATCGGCGCCAACGTGCCCTGCAGCATCCTCGAAGAAACTGCACGCAAGTATTTCAAGATCTGGGAAATGGCCTGCTTCTCCGGGTTTCTCAATGCCCGGGAAGTCGCCAAACGGATGGTGACCCGTAGCCGCGGCACTATCCTGTTCACCGGCGCGACTGCCGGATTGCGCGGCGCCTCCGGTTTCGCCGCGTTTGCCGGAGCCAAGCACGGTATCCGGGCTCTGGCACAGAGCATGGCCAGAGAGCTTGGCCCGATGAACATCCACGTCGCCCACGTCGTGGTCGACGGCGCCATCGATACCGATTTCATCCGCGACAATTTCCCTGACAAATACGCCACCAAGGATCAGGACGGCATTCTCAATCCAGAGCATATCGCCGAGAACTACTGGTATCTGCATAGCCAGCCACGGGACGCCTGGACGTTCGAGCTGGACCTGCGGCCCTGGAACGAACGCTGGTAATCCCCCAATAACAAAAACAGAGAGCAGCGAACATGAGCAAAACCGTGGAGTTCTATTTCGATCTCGGCAGCCCCGCCACTTATCTGGCGTACACCCAACTGCCGAAAATCTGCGCCGAGACCGGCAGCCAGTTGATCTACATTCCGATGTTGCTGGGCGGCGTCTTCAAAGCCACCGGCAACGCGTCTCCGGCAATGATCCCGGCCAAGGGTCGTTACATGTTTCAGGACCTGGACCGTTACGCCAAACGTTACGACGTCCCCTTGAAATTCAACCCGCATTTCCCGATCAATACCCTGATGCTGATGCGCGCGGTCACCGGTATTCAACTGCGTCATCCGGATCGCTTCCTGACTTTCATCGATTGCCTGTTCAAAGCGCTTTGGGTTGAAGGCCGCGCCCTAGATGAACCGGCAACAGTTGCCGCCGTGCTGACGGAACATGGCTTCAATCCTGAAGAGGTACTGGCATTGACCAACGATGAAGCAGTCAAGGCCGCGCTCAAGGACAACACCGAAACCGCCGTGAAGCGTGGCGTCTTCGGAGCGCCGAGCATGTTCATCGACAACCAGTTGTTCTTCGGTCAGGACCGGCTCGACTTCGTGCTGGAAGCCCTTCGCTAAATCTCCACCACCAGACGCCCCTGAGCTGCTTTCGTTGCCAGCAGCTCATGGGCTTCTCCTGCGGTTTCCAGCGTGAACCGATGCGGATCGAGCAGCGGTCGCAGCTGGCCGGACTCAATCAACGCGGCAGCCTGGCGCAAAATCTCGCCATGATGCTCACGCCCACTGCCGGTCAGTAACGGCAGCAAGGTGAACACTCCCGCGGCCAACGCATACACCTCATCGCCCGGCGTCCAATTCTGCACGCCCTCACCCACTGCTTCGATCACACCTGCCAGATCCAGTCCCACCACTGCCGGCAGCGGTTGCCGGGCATGGGTGGCCTGCCCCGCACGAATTTTCAGATAGTGCTGCGCGCCCTTGAAAATGAATTGGGCGGCAAGCTGATTGCCCGCAGCACACGCAAGCTGTCACTGACCGATGAAGGTCAGCGGTACTACAACGAATCTCGAAATATCCTCGCGGCGGTGGATGCCGCCGAGCACAGTTTCCAATCCGGCAGGGAAACCGTGGCCGGACCTTTGCGGATCGGCTCCTCCGTCAGTTTCGGCCGTTTGCAGATCGCCTCGCGGCTGACGGAATTTCTGCAACGTTATCCTCAGGTGCAGATCGACCTGCAACTGAGCGACCAGAACCTGTGGAGCTACGAGAAGGATGGGCAACACCACGACATACGCATCCAGGGCAACGCCCAGAGCAACAACTCGGAAGCGATCCGTGAAATGGTCTTGGGGGGGACTGGGGATTTCGCTGTCACCGGTCTGGCTGTTCAGCGAAGATTTGAAGGTGGGCCGAGTGGTCGCCCTGTTGCAGGACTACCAGACATTACCGCTGCCGATTCACGCCGTGTCCCCGGCGAACCGTCGCCAGTCCGCCAGGGTCAACGCGTTTGTCGATTTCATGACCCAGGCGCTGGCAGCAGCGCCCGAGCTTCAACCAATCAGATAGCGGCAGTACGCGTGTTCAGCCATTCCAGTGCCGCGCCTTCAAGCAGCGGGCTCAGACGCTCGCGCACTTCGGCGTGATAGGCATTGAACCATTGCTTCTCTTCCTGCGTCAGCAAGGACGGTTCCAGGCAACGGGTGTCGATCGGGCACAGAGTCAGGGTTTCGAACTTGAGGAACTCGCCGAACTCGCTGCTTCCTGCTTCAACGTTCATCGCCAGGTTCTCGATCCGCACACCCCAGCGGCCCGGACGATAAGTGCCCGGCTCAATGGAAGTGATCATCCCCGGTTGCATGGCGGTTTGCGGCGCCGGAGCAGCTTGATAGGCGATCACCTGCGGACCTTCGTGAACGTTGAGGAAATAACCCACACCGTGACCGGTGCCGTGACCGTAGTCCACGTTCTCGGCCCAGATCGGCGCACGGGCAATCGCGTCCAGCAGCGGCGACAGAATGCCTTTCGGGAAATGCGCGCGGGACAAAGCAATCACGCCTTTCAACACACGAGTGCAATCGCGCTTCTGCTCATCCGTTGGCGTACCAACAGCCACCATGCGCGTGATGTCGGTAGTGCCGCCCAGGTATTGACCACCGGAATCGATCAGCAACAAGCCATCACCTTCGATCACCGCGTGTTCTTCCGGGGTGGCATGGTAGTGCGGCATCGCGCCATTGGCGTTGAATGCAGCGATGGTGTTGAAACTCAGCGACACGTAATCCGGACGACGCTCACGGGCCGCCGTGAGTTTTTCGTCGATGGTCAGCTCGGTAATGCGCTCGCGGCCCCAGGCCGATTCCAGCCAGGCGAAGAATTCACACAACGCCGCGCCATCCTGCTCCATCGCCTGACGTATATGCCCGGCATCCGCCAGGCTCTTCTGCGACTTGGCCAGAGTGGTCGGGTTCAAGCCTTCGACCAGCTTCACGCCACTGTCGAGGTTATCCAGCAGGCCACTGGTGACCCGCGCCGGATCCACCAGCAGGCTCGCGCCGTTCGGAATCGCACGCAAGGCATCAGCGACTTCGCTGTAGTCGCGCAGGGTTACGCCGTCTTTTTCCAGCACGGCACGCAGCTCAGCATCGACCTTGCTCAAGGCCACAAACAGTGCGGCTTGTTGCTGGCTGATCAGCGCGAAGGAAACGAACACCGGGTTGAACGACACATCGCCGCCGCGCAGGTTGAACAGCCAGGCGATGTCGTCGAGGGTGGCGATGAAGTGCCAATCGGCGCCGCGTTCCTGCAAGGTTTCGCGCAGTTTGCCGAGTTTCTCGCCACGGCTGACAGTCGCCTGCGGCGGCAGGTGTTGGTAGATCGGCGCGTTCGGCAACGCCGGGCGGTCGCTCCAGACTTCTTTCAACAAGTCGATGTCGGTCCGCAGGCTGGCACCCCGGGCTTCGAGCTTGCTGCCCAGCGTACGTGCCGACGCGACGGCCATCACTGCGCCGTCGACCGCGACCACGCCGCCTTCCGGCGTCTGCTCGGCCAGCCAGTCCAGCGGGCTCGGCTGACCCAGTTGCAGTTTCACCAGTTCGATGCCGCTGCCCTTGAGTTCCTTGGTCGCCTGTTCCCAGTAGCGACTGTCGGCCCAGACCCCGGCGAAATCGGGGGTGACAATCAATGTGCCCACCGAGCCATGGAAACCCGACAGCCATTGCCGGCCCTGCCAGTAACCCGGCAAGTATTCCGACAGGTGCGGGTCGGCGGACGGCACCAGCAACGCGTGGATACCTTCGCGACGCATCAGTTCACGGGTGTGCGCGAGGCGCTGGGGAACCGTTCCTTCGGTCAAGGTCTGGGTACTCATCATGTCTCCTGCCAATCACTTCATCGTTATTGTTCGTAGCCGTCAGGTCGGCTGGTTAAAGTCCTGTCGCCCAGAATGCCGGAGCACTGGCGCAGGCGGTCTTGATCAGTTCTACAGCCTTGTCGATGTCTTCGGCGGTGGTGAAACGGCCGAGGCTCAGGCGAATCGTGCGGCCGGCCAGGTGCGCGTCGTGCCCCAATGCCAGCAAAACGTGGGACGGTGTATTGCTGGCGGAATTGCAGGCCGAGGTCGCGGAAAACGCGATCGAATGGCTCAGCGCCGCCGGGTTGAACTCGCCTTCGCTGAAGGTCAGGCTCAAGGTGTGCGGGATACGTTGGGTGCTGCTGCCGTTGAGGCGCACGCCGGGCAGGCTCAAGAGTTGTTCGAGCAGTCGCTCGCGCAACGCGACGATGGTTTTCTTCTCGTCATCGAAAGCCTCGGCGGCCAGGGCAAACGCCGAGCCCATGGCAGCGATCTGATGAGTCGCCAACGTACCGGAGCGCAAGCCGCCCTCGTGGCCACCGCCATGAATCTGCGCCTGCAAGCGCTGCTGCGCACGCGGGCCGACATACAGCGCGCCGATGCCTTTTGGGCCGTAGAGCTTGTGCGCCGAGAACGACATGAGATCCACCGGCCATTGCGCCAGATCGATCGCGACCTTGCCGGCGCCTTGCGCCGCATCGACATGGAACAACGCCCCACGCCCACGCACCACTTCGCCGATGGCCGGGATGTCGTTGACGGTGCCGAGTTCGTTGTTGACCAGCATCAGCGACACCAGAAAGGTGTCATCACGCATCGCTTCGCTGACCGCTTGCGCAGTGATCAGGCCTTCGGCGTCCGGCACCAGATAGGTCACGGCGACACCGGCGTCCTGCAATTGCCGGGCGGTGTCGAGGATGGCCTTGTGTTCGATCTGACTGGTGATGATGTGCCCGCCGGACACACCACGGGCCTGGGCCACGCCTTTCAGTGCAAGGTTGTTGGATTCGGTGGCGCCGGAGGTCCAGACGATCTGTTGCGCCTGGGCGCCAACCAGTTCGGCGACTTGCCGGCGAGCGTTCTCGACCGTTTGCCGGGCCTGCTGACCAAAGGCGTGGGAGCTGGAGGCCGGGTTGCCGAAATTACCGTTGAAACCCAGACACTCGATCATCACCTGGATGACCCGCTCGTCCACCGGGGTGGTGGCGGCGTAATCGAAATACAGCGGACGTGTGTTCATAAAAAGACTCGCAGAGCGTGTTCCGGGATCAGGATGCTCGTGTCTGCAAACGGCACGACGCAGCCTTGTGAGCTGCGTCCGGGTTCGAGAGCGTCATCAATACCTGATCGGAGGCCGTTAAAGAAGAACAACTTCATTTAAAAGTGCGTAGGAACGCTCCTGAACGCGACTTTAACAGGCATCGGGCCGGCGGTTGTAGCACTGCGTCAGCCAAAGCTTTCAAGGAGTAACGGATACAGCGAAATCACCAGCAGCGCCGCCATGCCCCAGTTGAACACCCGCAACCAGCGGCGATCCTTGAGCACGTTGCGCAACAGAGTCCCGCACGCCGCCCAGACACCGACGCTCGGCAGATTGATGATGGCGAACACCGCCGCAATCACGATTACATTGGTGAAGTAACCCTGCATCGGCGTGTAGGTGCTGATGGCGCCGATGGCCATGATCCACGCCTTGGGATTGACCCACTGAAAAGCGGCCGCGCCGAGATAGCTGATCGGCTTCGCTTCGCCCTGCTCGCTATCACCGACCGGGCCGGAATGAGCGATTTTCCACGCCAGGTACAGCAAGTACGCCGCCCCCACATAACGCAGGACCGTATAAAGCAGCGGATAAGTCTGGAATACCGCGCCCAGGCCAAAACCCACCGCCACCACCAGCACGAAGAAGCCGCAAGTAATGCCGAGCATATGAGGGATGGTGCGGTTAAAGCCGAAGTTCACGCCCGATGCCAACAACATGGTGTTGTTCGGCCCCGGTGTGATCGAGGTGACAAGGGCAAACAGGGCAAAGCCCAGCAACAGGTCGAGCGAGAGGGTCATGGCAGGCAGTCCGTCAGGGTCATTCAGGTGTTGACCCTATCCCACGGCGCCGCGCAAACCCACGGACAGTTGGGCAAAACTTCGAGCAGTACAGTTCTCAATCAGCTTGGACGACCGTGCAGCTGTACGGCCCGTTCCGCGCTCATTTCACCCTTGGTATCGAAACCGAATGTCTTCTGTGGCTGGCCGAGCAATTCGGCTTTTTTCGCGTGGTATTCCTCGAAGGACAGACCGCGACGGTTCAGCGATTCAAGCGCCAGTTCGCGGGTTTCTTCCGCCGTGTAAGGACGCAGTTCCGGGGAAACGTGGCTCGCGCAACCGGCGAGAACGGAGACAGCGAGCATCAGCGAAACAGTCAGTAAACGATTCATGGGAGCGTCCTGGCGAGCAGTGTGGGTCGATGGAGAAAGGCTACGCCCGGGCACGCTTTGGCAGAAATCAACGCTCTCAATAGTGGCTATCAGAATTCGGGCAGGAATCGCTCTCATATTCTCAAAAGACCTATCAATATCAATTAACAGTCTTTTGCGGAATAACAGTCAGCCTTTATAAATCCTTCATCGCGTTCGGCACTGTTGCTCCAGCAACTGTTTCCCAGGCAACAGCAGTTCAACAAACCGGCCTGAAAGTCACACGAGAACAGCCGTCGACAACGCTCGAAGCCACGGAATACGGGCCTTACAGGAATTGGTACAGCGCTTGCTCTGACCCGGTGACTACTCACTGCTCACCGAGCAACTGTTGAAAAAGGAACTGACCATGTCGCGTCCACTGAAAGTCGTCGCCCTGTCCGGCGGAACCTGGCGTCCGTCCCGCACCCTGGTGCTGACCCAGGCCCTGCTGGCCGAATTGTCCGGGCACTTGCCGATCGAGAGCCATTTGATCGAGCTCGGTGACATCGCCCGCCCGCTTGGCGCCGCACTGTCCCGCCAGGAGTTGCCGGCCGAGATCGAAGCCGAGCTGCAGGCCATCGAACAGGCTGATCTGCTGATCGTCGCGGCACCGGTGTATCGCGGCTCCTATCCGGGTTTGCTCAAACACCTATTCGACCTGATTGATCTGAATGCATTGATCGACACCCCTGTGCTGCTCGCCGCCACCGGTGGCAGCGAACGCCATGCGCTGGTCCTCGATCACCAGTTGCGCCCGCTGTTCAGCTTCTTCCAGGCCGTGACACTGCCGATCGGCGTGTATGCCACCGAAGCCGATTTCGCCGACTACCAGATCACCAGCGAACCGCTCAAGGCGCGCATCCGTCTGGCCGCCGAACGCGCCGCGCCGCTGTTCGGTGCTCACCTCAAACCGTTGCTGAAAATCGCCTGAGGAGCTGTTCATGGATGTTTTCTGGTTCCTGCCGACCCACGGCGACGGTCACTTTCTGGGCACCACCCAAGGCGCGCGCCCGGTTACCCTCAATTACCTGAAACAGGTGGCGCAAGCTGCGGACAGCCTCGGCTACCACGGCGTGCTGATTCCCACCGGGCGTTCCTGCGAGGATTCGTGGGTGATCGCCTCGGCGCTGGTGCCGCTGACCGAACGCCTGCGTTATCTGGTGGCGATCCGTCCGGGGATCATCTCGCCGACCGTCTCGGCGCGCATGGCCGCGACCCTCGATCGTCTGTCCAACGGCCGCTTGCTGATCAACGTCGTGACCGGCGGCGACCCGGACGAAAACCGTGGCGACGGCAGTTTCCTCAGCCACAGCGAACGCTACGAAGTCACCGACGAATTCCTCAAGATCTGGCGCCGCGTGTTGCAAGGCGAAGCGGTGGATTTCGAAGGCAAACACCTGAAGGTACAGAACGCCAAAGCCCTGTATCCACCGGTGCAGAAACCCTACCCGCCACTGTATTTCGGTGGTTCCTCCGACGCAGCTCACGATCTGGCCGCCGAGCAGGTCGACGTGTACCTGACGTGGGGCGAACCACCGGCCGCCGTCGCCGAGAAACTCGCCGACGTGCGCGAACGCGCCGCCCGTCACGGGCGCAAGGTGAAATTCGGCATTCGCCTGCACGTGATCGTGCGCGAGACCGCCGAAGAAGCCTGGAAAGCCGCCGACAAACTGATCGAGCACATCAGCGACGAAACCATCGAGGCTGCGCAGAAATCCTTTTCCCGTTTCGACTCCGAAGGCCAGCGGCGCATGGCCGCCCTGCATGACGGTCGCCGCGACAATTTGGAAATCGCCCCCAACCTGTGGGCCGGCGTCGGACTGGTGCGGGGTGGTGCCGGCACTGCATTGGTCGGCGATCCGCAGCAAGTGGCGGCGCGAATCAAGGAATACGCGGATCTGGGCATCGAGAGCTTCATCTTCTCCGGTTATCCGCATCTCGAAGAAGCCTACCGCTTTGCCGAACTGGTCTTCCCGCTGTTGCCCGAACCGTACGCGAGCCTGGCCGGACGCGGCGTCACCAACCTCACCGGGCCGTTTGGCGAAATGATCGCCAATGATGTTCTGCCCGCCAAAGCCAACGCCTGAGGAAGACCGAGTGACTGCCAAACCGCAAAGCACCCTGCTTTCCCCGTTGCAGACCGCCCGCCAATTGGCCGCCGAATTTGCCCTGACCGCCGTCGAGCGCGACGAGCGTGGCGGCACGCCGAAAGCCGAACGCGACGCCCTGCGCGACAGCGGTCTGCTGGCCCTGAGCATTCCCACCCGTTACGGCGGCCTCGGCGCGCGCTGGAGCGAAACCCTGCAAGTCGTGCGCGAATTCGCCAAGGTCGACAGCTCGATCGCCCACGTCTTCGGTTTTCATCATTTGATGCTCGCCACCGTGCGCCTGTTTTCCCGCCCGGAACAATGGCAGCCGTGGTTCGAACAGACCGCGCGGCAGAACTGGTTCTGGGGCAACGCGCTCAATCCGCTGGACACCCGCACCGTGGTCAAGGACCTCGGTGGCTGGCGCGAGTTTTCCGGCAAGAAGAGCTTCTGCTCCGGCGCCAGCGATTCGCAGATGCTGATCGCCTCGGCGGTGGACGAAAGCAACGGCGGCAAATTGCTGATCGCGGCGATCCCGAGCGGGCGCAGCGGCATCACCCTGCACAACGACTGGAACAACATCGGCCAGCGCCAGACCGACAGCGGCAGCGCCACGTTCGAACGGGTGCGGGTCGAAGAATCGGAACTGCTGCTGGATCCGGGGCCGCTGAGCACACCGTTCGCCTGCTTGCGCCCGTTGATCGCGCAACTGACGTTCACCCACATGTTCCTGGGCATCGCCGAAGGCGCCTTCGAAGAAGCGCGGCAATACACCCTCAGCGAAACCCGTGTCTGGCACAAATCCTCGGTGCGCGAGGTGCGTGAAGATCCTTATGTGCTGGCCCATTACGGCGAGTTCTGGGTCGCTCTCGAAGGCATCCGTCTGCTGGTGGAACGCGCCGCTGCGTTGCTCGACGAGGCCTGGGCCAAAGGCCCGAACCTCAGCGCCGAAGAACGCGGTCATCTGGCCACGGCGATTGCCACGGCCAAGGTCGCCGCCAGCCGACAGGGCCTGGAGATTTGCAGCCGATTGTTCGAAGTCACCGGCGCCCGTTCGACCCACGCCTCGCTGCGCCTCGACCGACACTGGCGCAACCTGCGCACGCAAACCCTGCACGACCCGCTGGATTACAAACTCCACGAGCTGGGCGACTGGGCGCTGAACCAGTCCCTGCCGGTGCCGACGTTCTATTCCTGATTTCCTTTCGTGGAGCGAGACCCATGCAACTGCTGACCCTGCCGCCCTCACCCGCCCTGGCCACCTCAATCCGCGCCACCGCTCAGGTCTTCGAAGACCCGAAATCCCAGGCCCTGCTCGCGCATCTGCAACAGGTCGCACCGAGCGAAGCCAGCGTGCTGATCATCGGCGAAACCGGCACCGGCAAGGAGTTGGTGGCGCGGCATATCCATAACCTGAGCAACCGGCGTAACCGGCCGTTCATCGCGGTCAACTGCGGGGCGTTTTCCGAATCGCTGGTGGAAGCCGAACTGTTCGGCCATGAAAAAGGCGCCTTCACCGGCGCCCTCAGCGCCAAGGCCGGATGGTTTGAAGAGGCGGATGGTGGCACCTTGTTCCTCGATGAGATCGGCGATCTGCCGATGGCCATTCAGGTCAAATTGCTGCGGGTGTTACAGGAGCGCGAAGTGGTGCGCCTGGGTTCGCGCAAGAGCATTCCCATCGATGTGCGGGTGCTGGCGGCGACCAACGTACAACTGGAGAAAGCCATCAACGCCGGGCATTTCCGCGAGGATCTGTATTACCGGCTGAACGTGGTCAATCTGGAGCTGAGCCCATTGCGTGATCGGCCCGGCGACATCCTGCCACTGACCCGGCATTTCATCGAGGCCTACAGTCAGCGCCTGGGTTACGGGCGCGTCACCATCAGTCCCGGCGCCGAACACAAACTGCGCGGCTACAGTTGGCCGGGCAACATCCGCGAACTGGAAAACGTCATCCACCACACGCTGCTGATCTGCCGTAACGGCGTGATCGAACGCGACGATCTGCGCCTGTCGAACCTGCGCATCGACCGGCCCGACGATCAGCACGCGACCGCCGACGACTCACCGGAAGCGCTGCTGGAACGCGCCTTCCAGAAACTCTTCGAGCAACAGGCCGGCGCCCTGCATGAGAAGGTCGAAGACGCGTTGCTGCGCGCGGCTTATCGCTTCTGCCATTACAACCAGGTGCACACCGCGTCCCTGCTCGGCCTGAGTCGCAACGTCACCCGCACGCGGCTGATCAAGATCGGCGAACTGGCAGTGAACAAGCGCCGGCCCACGGAAAACCTGCAAGGCGAGCGCTTGATCCAGCTGTCGATCTAGCCGACCAGTTGGCAATGCAAGCCATCGTCGTGACTGCGAGCGATGCTGCTCAGCACCTGGAATGAACCGAAGGTCACGGTGCGCGCCTGGTGGGTGCGGATCAGTTGCCAGAAATCCTGCTCGCCGGTTTCGAAACTCTGAAACGCCGCCTCCCCCGCCTCGCGGGACTGCCATTGCAGAAAGCTCAACACTCGCCGGCCATCGTCGCTGGCCTGGACGCTCGCGCTGACGAAGCCTGAGTAACGCTGGGCCAGACGTTCGGTCTGCAGCGCCAGCGCCGACACCAGCGCCGGTTGCTGGCCGGGTTCGATTTCAAATTCGATCAATTGGGTAAAGCTGCGGTTTTTCGCTGGTGCTTGCATGAGATCCCCACTCGGTCAGGCGAATCTTGCGATTCGAAGGCCTGCAGGGTAAAACCTCGAGTTAACTAGAGGTCAAGGGGCAATTTGCAGATGATCACTGCGCAAAATGTGCACAAACAATTGACCGTGGGCGAAGTCGCGGCCCGCAGCGGCGTGGCGGTCACCGCCCTACATTTCTATGAATCGAAAGGCTTGATCAAAAGCCAGCGCAATGCCGGCAACCAGCGGCGTTATCCACGGGAAGTGCTGCGGCGGGTCGCGTTGATCAAAGTGGCGCAACGCCTGGGCATTCCACTGGCGGAAATCGGCGAGGCGTTGAAACAGCTACCGGACAACCGCGCACCAACGGCAGCGGACTGGAAGGTGCTGTCGGAGCAGTGGCGGCGAGAGCTGGACGAGCGGATCAATCAGTTGCTGCTGCTGCGCGACCGGCTGACCGGTTGCATCGGTTGTGGGTGTCTGTCGATGGAGGCCTGCCCGCTGCGCAATCAGGGCGACATGCTGGGCGAGCGAGGGCCGGGAGCGCACTTTCTCGACGTTCCCGACTGAGGACTCGCTCCGCTCCGGCGTCGCGAGGGCTGCTCGTCGGCTGTTCGGCCATGGCGGCGGCACGGATCTATAGTTGAGCGACCGGCAACCCCGGCGAAGGCACACCTTCAACCGCTAATAAAAACCAGGCAACAAATAACAGGGAGTACCGCCATGAGCGTCAAACCCATTCCCGAGGGGTATCACAGCATTACCCCGTACCTCGGCATTCACAAAGCTGCCGAAGCCATCGATTTCTATAAAAAAGCATTCGGTGCCACCGAAGTCATGCGCCTGAGCATGCCCGACGGCGGCATCGGCCACGCCGAACTGCGCATCGGCGACAGTGCGATCATGCTCGGCTCGCCATGCGATCAAGGGCCTTTGAGCAATCCGGACAAAGCAGTGTCGGTCGGTTTGCATCTGTACGTGACCGATGTCGACAAATCCTTTCAGCGTGCGCTGGAGGCTGGCGCGACCTCGGTGTCCGAGGTCAAGGATCAGTTCTACGGCGACCGTAGCGGGACATTGAAAGATCCATACGGGCATCTGTGGTTCCTCGCCACGCGCAAGGAGGACCTGACCCAGGCACAGATCGAGCAGCGGGCGAAAGAGATGTTCCAGCAGGGTTAACAACGCCGAGTGTCCATTCCCGCGCAGCGCGCGGGGATGGGCGAACACGATTCATGAACCGTCGAACCACGCTTCACGTCTTGTCATTAATGCCCGGTGATTTCAGGATGCAGGCCACGCGCCTGAATAAAGGATCACCCGATGTTTGCCGGATTCGTCAAAGACCAGCGCCACGTCAACGGTGTGGACATCACCTACCGCATCAAAGGCAGCGGCCCGGGCCTGCTACTGTTGCACGGGCACCCGCAGACCCACGTCATCTGGCACAAGATCGCCGGGCAACTGGCCGAACACTTCACTGTGGTCGCTGCCGACCTGCGTGGTTACGGCGACAGCAGTCGTCCGCCGGCGGATGAAGCTCACCTCAACTATTCCAAGCGCGAGATGGCCCGCGACGGCGTGGAATTGATGAACGCGTTGGGCTTCGAGCAGTTCTCGATCCTTGCCCACGACCGTGGCGCGCGAGTCGCCCATCGTCTGGCGCTCGATCATCCCGCCGTCGTGCAGCGCATGGTCCTGCTCGACATCGCGCCGACGCTGGCGATGTACAGCCAGACCAACGAAGCCTTTGCCCGGGCCTATTGGCACTGGTTTTTCCTGATTCGTCCGGCACCGCTGCCGGAAACCCTGATCGAAGCCGACCCTGAAGGCTATCTGCGCAGCGTCATGGGCAGTCGCAGCGCCGGGCTCGCGCCCTTTACCGACGAGGCATTCAGCGAATACCGGCGTTGCCTGGAACGTCCCGGCAGTGCTCGGGGGATCTGCGAGGATTACCGCGCCAGTGCCGGCATCGACCTGGAACATGATCGCGCCGATCTCGCGGCCGACCGTCACCTGACCCTGCCGTTGCTGGTGCTGTGGGGCGCCGAGGGCACCGTCGGTCGCTGCTTCGATCCGCTGAGGGAATGGCAACAGGTTGCCACCGACGTACGGGGCAAGGCTTTGCCTGCCGGGCATTACCTCGCCGAAGAAGTGCCCGAATTGTTACTGACCGAAGCACTCGACTTTCTCCGCTGATTCCCCTCCTCCAATCCGGCGGCATGCGCCGTCGGACTGCTTCGCCTGCCCCGGAGAAATTCGCCCACGCGACAGCAACCTGCAATCGCGAAACATTTACTTTCATATCGTTTATCGGGATTTGCTTCGGTCATCCGTCTTATAGAGATGCGGGCCGGTCGCGTAGGCAAAAGCCACGACCGGCCTTTCAGGGGAACCCGTGCTGCGAAGCCCGTAGTACCGCTCCCTCTCACTGAATCAAGACCCGTCATCATGTCGAAGAAGTCCCGCTCGAAACTGTGGTTCCTGGTACACAGCTGGCTGGCGTTGCCGATCTGGTTTTTCGTGCTGATCGTCTGCGTCACCGGCACCCTGGCGGTGGTCAGCCAGGAAATCGTCTGGCTGGCCAACCCGCAGATGCGCGCCAGCGCACCGTCGGACGATGCACCGCGCCTGAGTTACGACCAGATCCTCGCCGAAATCAAGAAAGCCGAACCTCAGACCCTGGTGCAGAGCATCAACCGCCCGGATGAGTCGCACTTTGCCCTCGACGTCGAGGTCAGCTATCCCGACGGCCGTTCGCTGACGGTCTACGTCAACCCCTACACCGGGGTGATCCAGGGCACGGCGCCAAACTTCAACTTCAAGGCGTTCACCCGCGCACTCCATGGCTGGTGGCTGGTGCCGTTCACCAACGGTTTCAGCTGGGGGTGGTATCTGGTGTCGTTCCTCGGCCTGCCGATGCTGGCCTCGCTGGTGACCGGGCTGGTGGTGTACAAGCGCTTCTGGAAAGGCTTTTTCCGCCCGACCCTGCGCTTCAATCATGGCGCGCGGATCTTCTGGGGCGACTTCCACCGCTTGAGCGGCATCTGGTCGATATGGTTCATCGCGGTGATTTCGGTCACCGGCACCTGGTTCCTGATCCAGGCGCTGCTGTCGGACAACCAGATTTCCATTTCCAGCGAGCCGATCATTCCGGCCATGTCCCGCGAAGCCGTGCCATTGTCGAGCGACGGTTCGCCACCGCCGCGTATCAGCCTGGACCGCGCCATCGAAATCGCCCAGACAAAAATCCCCGGCCTGGAAGCCAGCTTCATCAGCCTGCCGGGCAATGCCTACGCGCACCTGGATATCGGCGGTCGCGGCTGGTATCCGCTGATGTACCAGACCGCCACGCTCAATCCGTACAGCGGTGACGTGGCGGCCTCGCGGCTGTTGTCCGATCGCACGTCACTGGAGTTCGTCACCGAATCCATGCGTCCGCTGCACACCGGTGATTTCGGCGGTCTGTGGATCAAGCTGATCTGGTTCTTCTTCGGCCTGCTGCTGAGCATGATGGTCCTCAGCGGCCTGCTGATCTGGACCAAGCGCACCGCGCTGGCCACCGCCAACGCCCTCAAGCGCGAGCACAAGAAACAGCGCGTGCAGGCGCAACCGGCCCTGCGCGGTGAAACGTCGGAGGCCAACCTGTGAGCAAGTCCACTAGCGTGGCTCAGCCTTCACGGCTGAGCGTGATCTGGCACAAATGGCGCTTCCACATCAATGTGCTATTGCTGCTGATCCCCTTGGGCTTCATGCCCAAATACTTTGCCGACGCTGCGCTGTTCCGTGGCGACAGCGGCCTGGGCGAGCGCGAGATCGGCGAAATCCAGGTCGGGCCATGGAGTCTGCGTCTGGCCGAATTGCGTGACGAGGCCCCGCGTTCCGACGGCCCGGCAGGCTATCTGAAAGGTTTTAATGCCGCGCTGTGCGAGGCCTGTATCGAGCCGGTCAAGGCCACTTACCTGCGCATCGGCAAGCCGCGCAGCCTGCGAGCCGCCGGTTCGATCTTCTTCGGCACGCCATACCGCATGGGCATTCAGTTGCCGGTGCCGGAAAGAACCAAAGCCGACGCCGAACTGTGGATCACCATGGAAGGCTGGGACGGCAGCATGCATCAAGCCTCGATTCCACTGAGCCAGGCTTCCCCCGCCACGGTGGCCTGGCTGAACAAACAAGGAGCCAAACCATGAGCCGTCCTTTCCGCCTTGGCATGAGCGCCGCATGGCTGGCACTGTGTGCCGGTTTCAGTACCAGCGCCCTGGCCCACAATCCGATGTGCGAGTGCAAGGCCATCGACGCCGAGCAGATCAAATGCACCGGCGGCTTCTCCGACGGCAGCGGCGCACCGGGGGTAACCCTCGATGTGATCGGCTACGACGAAACCATCCTGGTGCCGGGCAAGCTCGGCGCCGATTCGACCCTGACCTTCAAGAAACCCGGCGCCGAATTCTACGTGCTGTTCGACGCCGGCCCCGGCCACGTGGTCGAAATCGACCAAGCGGATATCGAAGCCCCATGATCCCACCGACCACCCAGGTTGTACGCCCGGCCGGTGCCGGGCATGAAACCCTCAACGTGCTGCTGATGTGCCTGCTGATCCTCGCGGTCGCCGGATCGGTAGTCGCATGGCGCGGCGTCTCCCACGAACCGGAGCCGGTTTCCAGCCATCAGCTCGATGCCCGTCGCGATCTCGGCGCCAGCGAGCAAGGCATCTATGCCGACTTGCGGGTAACCCTCGACGAGATCCGCCTGCTGCGCGAGGAACAGCAAGCGCTGCCGACCCCGCAGAACCTGGCGGATGAAGGTTTCGCACCGTTCGCCCAGGACGCCAGCTCTGTGAGCCGTGGCGGCCATGTCTGGCAATTGCTGGCCAATGCCGCCTACTTCGGCCACAGCCAGGCACCCGCCGTGGCCGGCTCGTTTCTGATGCGCCTGAACGACGCCGCGCCGGACATCTGGCTCAACCGCGCCAGCGACCTGCAGGCGCCGGCAGACCTGTCCGACGCAGCGCTGACCGCTGCCGGATGGAAACAGATCGTCGCGCAATTCGATGCCGGGGTGACCCGCGAACATCGTCATTGAACCCTCGCCTTCATTCGAGAGAAGACCGCTTGCCCATGCCTAGTTCATCTCAACGCCGTCCTTTCCTGCGCCTGCTACTGATCGGCCTCTGCGCCTGGCTGCTGAGCCCGCTGGCCAGCGCCGATCAGGCCAAGCGCCTGCGCATCGGCATCACCCTTCATCCGTATTACAGCTATGTGGCGAACATCGTCGGCGACAAGGCCGAAGTCGTGCCGCTGATTCCCGCCGGCTTCAACCCGCACGCCTACGAGCCGCGCGCCGAAGACATCAAGCGCATCAGCGGGCTGGACGTGATCGTGCTCAACGGGGTCGGCCATGACGACTTCGCCGACCGCATGATCGCCGCCAGCGAAACGCCGAAGATCAAGACCATCGAAGCCAACGAAAACGTGCCGTTGCTGGCCGCCACCGGGGTGGCCGCGCGCGGTGCCGGCAAGGTGGTGAACCCGCACACGTTCCTGTCGATCAGCGCCTCGATTGCCCAGGTCAACAACATCGCCCGGGAGCTGGGCAAGCTCGACCCGGAAAACGCCAAGGCCTACACCCAAAACGCCCGCGCCTACGGCAAACGCCTGCGGCAGATGCGCGCCGACGCCCTGGCCAAACTGACCCAGGCGCCGAACGCCGAACTGCGGGTTGCCACGGTGCACGCCGCTTATGACTACCTGCTGCGCGAGTTCGGTCTGGAAGTCACCGCCGTGGTCGAGCCGGCCCACGGCATCGAGCCGAGCCCGAGCCAGTTGAAGAAAACCATCGATCAACTGCGGGAACTGGACGTGAAAGTGATCTTCTCCGAGATGGATTTCCCCTCCACCTACGTCGACACCATTCAGCGCGAATCCGGTGTGAAGCTGTACCCGCTGTCGCACATTTCCTACGGGGAATACACCGCCGACAAATACGAAAAGGAAATGACCGGCAACCTCAACACCGTGGTTCGGGCGATTCAGGAGTCCGGCGCATGACAGCTCAGGAAAACCTGTCGATAGCCAGCAGCGGCCCGACCCTGGATTTCGCTGACGTCAGCCTGACCCTCGGCCGCACGACGATTCTGGACAAGGTCACATTCCAGGTGCAGCCCGGCAGCGTGCATGCGCTGGTCGGCCCCAACGGCGGTGGCAAGAGTTCGCTGATCAAGACCCTGCTCGGGCAGATGCCGCATCAGGGCCGGCTCAGTCTGCAATGGCCAGGCGAGCCCGGCACCATCGGCTACGTGCCGCAGGCGCTGGAGTTTGATCGGGGCCTGCCGATGACCGTCGATGATTTCATGGCCGCCATGTGCCAGCGCCGCCCGGCCTTTCTCGGTCTGAGCAAACGCTACGCCGGCGCTATCGGTGATGCGCTGGAGCGGGTCGGCATGCAGGACAAACGCAAGCGGCGGATGGGCGCGCTGTCCGGTGGTGAACGCCAGCGGGTATTGCTCGCCCAGGGCCTGATTCCGGCACCGCAACTGCTGGTGCTGGACGAACCGATGTCGGCCCTCGACGAAGCCGGGATTCAGGTCTTTGAACGCCTGCTGGGCGACTGGCGTGCGGCGGGCATCACCGTGCTGTGGATCGAGCACGATCTGGAAGCAGTCGGGCGTCTGGCCAATCGCGTCACCGGCCTCAACCGCCGGGTGCTGTTCGACGCCTCGCCGCAACAGGCCCTGACCCCGGAACGTTTGCTGACCCTGTTCTCGACCCATCCACGGAGCGCTGCCTGATGAGTTACGAAGCCTTTCGTTTGATGGTGCAGGGCTGGGCCGCCTCCGGTTACCTGCCGGAAGCCCTGGCCTACGGTTTTGTGGTCAATGCGCTGCTTGCCGGCCTGCTGATCGGCCCGGTGCTCGGTGGCCTCGGCACGCTGGTGGTGGTCAAGCGCTTCGCGTTTTTCTCCGAGGCGGTGGGTCACGCGGCACTGACCGGCGTGGCCATCGGCATTCTGCTCGGCGAGCCCTACACCGGGCCGTACGGCAGCCTGTTCGGCTACTGCCTGCTGTTCGGCATTCTGCTCAACTACTTGCGCAACCGTACCGGCCTGGCTCCGGACACATTGATTGGCGTATTCCTGTCGGTGTCCCTCGCCCTGGGTGCCAGTCTGCTGCTGATTCTGGCGGGCAAGATAAACGTGCACATTCTGGAAAACGTGCTGTTCGGCTCGGTGCTGACGGTCAACGGCAATGACCTGCTGGTGCTGGCGATTGTCGGCTCACTGGTCATGGCGCTGGCCCTGCCGTTGTACAACCGGATCATGCTGGCCAGCTTCAACCCGCAACTGGCGGCGGTGCGCGGCGTCGCGGTGAAAACCCTGGATTACCTGTTCGTGATTCTGGTGACGCTGATCACCGTCGCCGCCGTGAAAGTCATTGGCGCGATTCTGGTCGGTGCGCTGCTGGTGATTCCAGCGGCGGCTGCGCGCCTGCTCAGCCAGTCGCTCAAGGGCTTTTTCTGGTGCTCGGTGCTGATCGCCACGGTCAGTACCCTGTGCGGGATTCTTGCGCCGATCGTGTTCGACCTGCCGATTCCGTCCGGCGCCGCGATCATTCTGGTCGCCGGTATCGCCTTCGCCCTCGCCGCGATTGCCCGGGGCGTCGTCCCCAGTCTGAAAGGGAACCTTGGATAAATGGCTTTTTCATTGCGACAACTGACCCTGGCCATCGCCCTCACCGGCGCGGTTTCGAGCCCTCTGCTGGCTGCCGAGAAACCGTTGCGGGTGCTGGCCTCGCTGCCGATCACTTATGGTCTGGGCGAAGTCCTGCTCAAGGGCACCGACATCAGCCTCGAGCGCGCGGCGCCGGCGAATCTGCCGGGCAGCCGCCAGACAGCCTACTTCACCGGTCGCGGCGCCCCGGCGCTGAGCAAACTGGCCACCGGCGCCGATGCGGTGATCGGCGTGCGCTCGCTGTGGGCCGATGATCCGCTGTACCCGATCGCCCGCCGCAGCAACATCCGCATCGTCGAAGTCGACGCTGCCCGCCCGGTGGACGGTGCCCTGCCCGGCATCGCCGTGCAACCGGGGCTCAAGGTCGACGGCCTGAACAGCCAGCCGTGGCTGGCGAGCAACAACATGGGGCGTATGGCTGACGTGGTGGCGGCAGATCTGGTGCGTCTGGCACCGAAGGACAAACCGAAAATCGAGGCCAATCTGGCAGCACTGAAGCAGCGCCTGCTGAAACTCAGTGCCGACAGCGAGGCGCGCCTGGCCAGTACCGACAACCTGAGCGTAATGAGCCTGAGCGATCACTTCGGTTACCTGATCGGTAGCCTGAATCTGGAGTTGATCGGACAGGATCCGCGACCGGATGCCGAATGGACGCCGGAAGACCTGAAGAAGTTGACCGCAACGCTCAAGGACAATGACGTGGCGGTGGTGCTGCACCATCGGCAGCCGTCGGACGCGGTGAAAGCGGCGATTGCCGAATCGGGCAGTCATCTGCTGGTGCTGAGCACCGACGCGGCGGATCCGGTGGCAGAGCTGGAAGGCAATGTGGATGTGCTGCTCAAGGGCCTGAGCGGCGCCTAAGGCCAGTTGCCCCCCCCGTTGATCGTTCCCACGCTCCGCGTGGGAATGCAGCCCGGGACGCTCCGCGTCCCTTGCGAAGCGGACGCGGAGCGTCCAATGAGGCATTCCCACGCAGAGCGTGGGAACGATCATCACAGGCAACAAAAATCCCTGACATGAAAAAACCCGCTGACTGTTTCCAGTCCAGCGGGTTTCTTTTTGGCTGAAGGCTTACTGGGCAGCCGCTTGCGCTTCCATCTTCTGACGCAGGCTCAGCGGGCGCATGTCGGTCCAGACTTCTTCGATGTAGGCCAGGCATTCCTTCTTCAGGCCACTCTTGCCCACGGTGCGCCAGCCTTCCGGGATAGCCTTGTAGTCCGGCCAGATCGAGTACTGCTCTTCGTGGTTGACCACGACTTGAAAGAGGATGTCCTCGCGGTCGAATACTGACGTCATGCTGTGTCTCCATCGCTGTAAGGGTGGGCTGCACGACGGTGCAGCCGGGTATGTAGAAAGAACGTTCGACGCGGCGAAAAATTTACAGGGCTGCGGTCGCCGCGCTGAGTGCACGGCCGAAGATCTCGGCGACGCGGTCGATTTCGGCGGCGGTGATCACCAGCGGCGGCAGGAACCGCACCACCGCACCATGGCGCCCGCCCAGCTCCAGAATCAGCCCGCGCTTGAGGCATTCGCGCTGAACCAGCGGCGCCAGGCGCGCAAACGCAGGTGGATGGCCCAGTGCATCCGGCGTGCCGTTCGGATCAACCAACTCGACACCGAGCATCAGGCCACGACCGCGAATGTCGCCCAGTTGCGGGAAGTCACGCTGCAGGATGTGCAGGTGCTCGCTCAGACGTTCACCCATGGCGGCGGCGTGTTCGCAGACCTTGTGCTCGACCAGGTAACGCATCACGGCAGAGCCGGCGGCCATCGCCATCTGGTTGCCGCGGAACGTACCGGCATGGGCACCCGGCTGCCAGGTGTCGAGCCATTCGCGATACACCACCACCGCCAGCGGCAGGCTGCCGCCGATGGCTTTGGACAGCACCACCACGTCCGGGGTAATGCCGGCGTGTTCGAAGGCAAACATCTTGCCGGTGCGGGCGAAGCCGCTCTGGATCTCATCGATGATCAGCGCCACGCCGGCCTTTTCGGTGATGCGGCGCAGACCGCGCAGCCACTCGACGTCAGCCGGGATCACACCGCCCTCGCCTTGCACCGCTTCGACGATCACCGCTGCCGGCAATTGCACACCAGCCTCGGGATCATTGAGCAGGTTTTCCAGGTAGCTCAGATTAGCCTTCACACCCGCCGCGCCACCGAGGCCGAACGGGCAACGGTAGTCGTACGGGAACGGCATGAATTGCACGCCGTTGCTGAGCAGCGCACCCAGCGGCTTTTTCGGGCCCAGGCTGCCCATCAGGCTCAAGGCGCCCTGGCTCATGCCGTGGTAACCGCCGGAGAACGACAGCACGGTGCTGCGCCCGGTGGCGGTGCGCACCAGTTTCAGCGCGGCTTCCACGGCGTCGGTGCCGGTCGGGCCGCAGAACTGGATTTTCGCTTCCTTGGCCAATGCAGGCGGCAACAGGCCGAACAGGTCCTGCACGAACTGGTCTTTCACCGGCGTGGTCAGGTCCAGGGTGTGCAGCGGCAGTTCATCGGCCAGCACCTGCTGGATCGCCTCGATCACCACCGGGTGGTTATGCCCCAGCGCCAAGGTGCCGGCACCTGCCAGACAATCGATGAAGGTGCGGCCCTCGACGTCTTCGACGTACAGGCCTTTGGCGCGCTTCAGCGCCAGGGGAATCCGGCGCGGGTAGCTGCGGGCATTGGATTCCTGCTGGCTCTGGCGGGCCAGCAACGGCGACTCATTGAATTGATACAGCGTTTCTGCCGGCGCGGAGGCGATCCGGGCCGACGACTCTTCGATAAGGCTGGTGGCGACTGACATCTCTCGACCCCTCAATACGCTATGGATAGTGACCAAAACTGCACACCGGGCAGGTGCGCGTTCCGGTCGCGGAGCGCACATGCTGGTTTTCCTGTTCTGGAAACGCACCAGCGTGTCGAGGATTTACACCCTTGATCGAATGTCAGGCCGACAACCCCAGCGGCTTGTGCATCGGCAGGCTCAAAACGCCGTGATGCGTGAAAGCAGATGCTGCTTCGCGATACCCCAGGCGCCGGTAGAACGCCTCGCCGGTTCGCGTGCTGGCGAGCGTGACGCAAGGCTGGCCACGAATCCGCAGCCAACCCTCGAGATCGCCCATCAGTGCGCGCCCCGCACCGCGACGAAACCACTCCGGCTGCACATGACAGAAGGTGACCTCGCCATTGGCTGCGGCCATGCCGACGCCGACCGGCTTATCGTAAAGAAGCGCGATATTCAGATAGAGATGCGGATCAGCGAGCCATCCGCTGATGTGTTCCGCCGATTGTCGGCGAACCCAGTGGTCGACCAGTTGTGGATCGTTGCGATGATCGAGCGCGCAACCGACGCGGATCGAGCGTTCGAGAATCCGGCTGATGATGCCGGCGTCGGCGACTGTGGCGGGACAGATGTGGATGGGTGCTTCCATGGCGCTGTTTCCCTCAATCCATTGAGTCAAAGGCTGGCCGACAATAACGTCGCGGCCGACGGATGACTAATGGAGAGAGGTTACATTTGATGTGCCCGGCATCAAGTCAGACCGGTTGCAGCGGCATGGTCAGCTCGACCCGCAAACCATCCGGGCGGCTGTCGAAATGCAAGGTGCAGGCGCAGCGCTGAACGATGGCCTGGACAATCGCCAGCCCCAGTCCACACCCGGTGCTCTGGCCGTTGCGCCAGAACCGTTGGGTCAGATGCTGCAGATCGTCCGGGGCAATGCCCGGGCCGTGATCACGTACCACGAAACGCACGCGATTGGCGGTGGTCTCCAGGCTCAGGTCCACCGCGCCGTCCGTCGGCGTGTGACGCAAAGCGTTATCCAGCAGGTTGCGCAGCGCCGCGATCGACAGGACCGCCGGCATTTGCAGGGGCGCAGCGGACAAGTGTTCCGGCAGGTGAAGCCTGATCCGCTGGCGCTGGTCGCTGGCCGAGTCCTGAATCGCCAGTTTCGCCACCTGCTCGGCGCTGCACTGCACGCCGTCGTCGAACGACAGACTGCCTTCGACCCGGGCCAGCAACAGCAATTGCTCAAGGGTCCGGTGCAGGCGGTCGGCGCCCTCCTCGGCCCGGGCCAGGGACTGATCGCGAGCGCTGCCTTCGGTCATGCGCGCCACTTGCAGGTGGGTCTTGATCGCGGTCAGCGGGCTGCGCAATTCATGGGCGGCATCACCGGTCAGGCGACGTTCGCGCTCGATGGTCCTGCCGATGCGCTGGAACAGCTGATTCTGGGTTTCGAGCAGCGGTTTCAGTTCACTGGGGAATGACTGCAACTGCAAAGGTTCGAGCGAATCCGCGTTGCGACGCATCAAGGCTTCACGCAAGCGGTTGAGCGGTGCCAAGCCCTGGCCGATCCCCAGCCACAACAGGCACAGGCAGCCGAGCAACGCCACGCCCACCGGCACCGAGGCCGCCAGCAGGATCGACATGTTCAGGGCTTCGCGCTCGATCACCCGGTCGGCGGTGGTAATTCGCACATCGCCCCGAGCCAGGGTGAAGCTGCGCCAAGGCGCGCCATCGATCATCTGATCGTGGAAACCCATTTTCTGCGCTTCCAGTGCCTGTTCCGGATTATTGTGGCTGCGAGCGAGGATTTCTCCGCGCAGCGAGCTGACCTGACACGCCATGCCGCCGGGAATGTTCAGTTGCTCGGCGCTGAAATGCGTACCCTCGCCTTTGCTCGGAATGGCCGGCAATTGTTCCAGCAAGCCGGCGACCATCCGCGCCGACGCCACCAGGCGCTGGTCGAGGGAAAACATCATCTGGTTGCGCAGGTCGCTGAGCATCCAGGCGGCCGCCAGGGCCCAGATCAGCGCAAACGCAGCGCCGAGAGTCAGGCTCAGGCGCAGGCGCAGACTCATCACTTGTCGGTTTCTCCGCCATCGGCCGGGCCCAGGCGATAACCCAGACCGCGCACGGTTTCGACGATGCCCTTGCCCAGTTTGCTGCGCAGGTGATGGATGTGCACGTTGAGCGCATTGCTCTCCAGTTCATCGTTGAAACCGTAGACGCTGTCCTTCAACTGCTCGGTGGACAGCACCCGGCCACGGTTGTGCAGCAAGGCTTGCAACAGGGATTGTTCGCGACGGGACAGATCCACCGGACGGCCCGCCAGCGTGGTTTCGCGACTGCTCGGGTCGTAGGTCAGTGCGCCATGTTCGATCAGATTGACGCTGCGCCCGGCCACCCGGCGCAACAGGGTTTGCAGACGGGCGAACAGTTCGCGCAGGTCGAACGGTTTGAGCAGGTAGTCGTCGGCGCCGGACTGCAAGCCGTCGACCCGATCCGTGACCGAATCCCGCGCAGTAAGGATCAGCACCGGAATCTCCAGCCCTTGCTGACGCAGTTGTTGCAGCAACTTGAGGCCATCTTCGTCCGGCAGGCCGAGATCGAGCACCATCACGTCAAATTCGGCGACCTTGAGAATCGCCCGCGCCTTGGAGGCCGTGTTGACGTGCTCGACGGTCAGGCCTTGCGCTGTCAGCCCGGCAACAATCCCGCTGGCGATCAACTCGTCGTCTTCGCAAACCAGTACGTGCATGGGAGCTCCATGAGAAAAAACGCGATTCAAGCAGCAGAGGATTAAGCGGCAATTATGGACACTGCCCGCGCCAAGGAAAAGCACGATCCCGATGGCTACGCCCACGGGCGAGTTTCTTATCAAAGCCGACTGCCGCAACGGCAACTAAAAACTTAACAAACAACAACTCAACAAGTTCCAACTGACACAAACAGCAATCACAAACCCAGTGCGAAAAAGTTATTCACCACGGTAATCTCAAAGCGCAAAAGATACAAAGCCGGTACAACCGAATAATAACCACTACTTATCAAAGGAAAACCCAATGTCCAAACTCAATAACTTTGTCGCTATCGACTGGCGCTCCGGTGCTGACCGGATTTATTTTTTCTTCAAAGATGCTGATATCTTCTCCCGCTATGACAATGGCGACGAAAAAGTACTGAATGATTATCCAAAACCGATCAAGGGCAACTGGGAAGGGTTCGATGCCTATGCCAAGCACCTGCGCTTCGGATTTACACAAACACAGGCGGGCGACAAGGACATTAGCTGGTTGTTCTTTTACAACGGCAATCGTCCATGGGTTTGCGCCTATAACCAGGACACTGACAAGGCTGATGCCTTTTACAATCTCGCCAATTCTCTCTGGACCCCTATCCTGCCGTACTTCGACAGAATTGTTGCCGGCACCTGGCTGGAAGCAATCGGGCACAAGTACCTGTTTCGCTTCCTGTTGAATGATGGCACTCATCTGACATTCGATACTGTAACGCAAAAAATAAACCACCAACCCAATTCAGTACTACCTGGACTTGAACCGTATAAACATCGTCTTATTACCGCTGCGCAAATCGACCCCACTTTCAGCGATAACCTCTGGTACATCTTCCTGGCTAATGAGCAATTCGTGATTTACAACATGCAAAAAGGCCGAGTCGAAGGAGATGCGCACAATATCAATGGCAGATTCGCCGGATTAACCCGGGGGCTCTGACTGCCCATTTAGCTGGAAGCTTCAGTGCTTCGCGGTTTTGGCGCATGGATGTCCCCGGTTAATCATCGGTTAATCACTGCCCGCCATTGTGCCCCTCAATTGCACAGGGACAAGGCTTCTCCATGCGTCATTTTTTTCTGTTTTTTGCACTGTTGATTTCAAGTCTGGCCCAGGCGGGGAACGATCCCTTTGCTTCAAAACCGGAGTTTCTTCCGGTCGACAAGGCATTCGTGTTGACCTCGGAACGTCTGGATTCCGGTGAGACCCAACTGTTCTGGCAAATCGCCGACGGCTACTACCTGTATCAGAAGCGTCTGAAATTCGACGGGCTGGCGACGCAGAACGTCCCGGCCCTGCCTGAAGGGGAATCCCACAGTGACGAATATTTCGGCGAGCAACCGGTTTATCGCCAGGGCCTCGAGCTGAAAATCCCGTCATCCGCCCAAGGCCAGATCAAGGTCAGTTATCAGGGCTGTGCCGATGCCGGTCTTTGCTATCCGCCACAAACCCGAGTGATCGACCTCGGCGGCAAAGCTGCAGCGACAACGGGTGAAGCGCCGGATCAGGCACTGGCCAGCGGTCTTCAGCAGCACTCACTGGGCTGGAGCCTGCTGGTGTTCTTCGGCCTGGGGCTGTTGCTGGCGTTTGCGCCGTGCTCATTGCCGATGCTGCCGATTCTGGCGGGCATGGTGGTGGGCAGCGGCGCCACGCCGCGTCGTGGTTTCGCACTGGCCGGCAGTTATGTAGTTTGCATGGCGCTGGTGTACGCGGCGATGGGCGTCATCGCCGCGCTGCTGGGGGCCAACTTGCAGGCGTGGTTGCAGAACCCGTGGCTGCTCGGGACGTTCGCGGCGGTGTTTGTGGTTCTGGCGCTGCCGATGTTCGGCTTCTTCGAGCTGCAATTGCCGGTCGCCCTGCGGGATCGACTGGAGCACGCCTCGCGCAGTCAGCGCGGTGGCAGCCTGATCGGCGCCGGCGTATTGGGCGCGCTGTCAGGTCTGCTGGTCGGCCCGTGCATGACCGCACCGTTGGCCGGCGCCCTGCTCTACATCGCGCAAAGCGGCAACGCACTGCACGGCGGCCTGATCCTGTTTGCTCTGGGCATCGGCATCGGCGTACCGCTGCTGTTGCTGGTGACCGTCGGCAATCGCTTCCTGCCCAAGCCCGGCGCGTGGATGAATCTGCTCAAAGGCGTGTTCGGCTTCCTGTTCCTCGCCACCGCGCTGCTGATGCTGCGTCCGGTGCTGGATCCGTCGCTGTGGCTGGGTCTGTGCGGTGCGTTGCTGTTGATTGCCGCTTACAGCGCCTGGAAACAATCCGACGGCTTTGGTCGCGTGGCGCAGTTGTTCGGTGCCGGTTCGCTGTTACTGGGCTTGTGGGGCAGTCTGTTGGTGGTCGGTGCGGCGGGGGGCAGTGACGACCCGTATCAGCCGTTGCAGGTGTACAGCGCCGGCCGCGTCGGCACGGCGGCCCCGAACGGCCACGAAGCCTTCACGACGATCAAGGATCCCGCCGCCCTGCAACGTGAGCTTGACGCCGCCAGAGCTCAGGGCCAATGGGCGCTGCTCGACTACTACGCCGACTGGTGCGTGTCGTGCAAAGTCATGGAGAAACAGGTGTTCGGCCAGGCGCGGGTGATGCAGGCCCTGAGCGATGTGCGCTTGCTCCGACTCGATGTCACCGCCGACAATGCCGCCAGCCGCGAACTGCTCGGCCGTTATAAAGTGCCGGGGCCACCGAGTTTCGTGTGGATCGGCGCCGACGGCGAAGAGCGCCGCAGCCAGCGCATCACCGGCGAGGTCGATGCCGACACTTTCCTGCAACGCTGGACCACCACCCGAGACGCTCGTTAATGCTGACCTTCACCCTCGGCACCTTTGCCATCGCCCTCAACCACCTGCTGCTGATCAGCGCGCTGGCGCTGGCGACCTTCGTCGGCTGGCGGGTGGCCAAGCGCGGCGGTGACAACCCCGAGTCGGCGCTGTTCAGCCTGTTTCTGCTCGGCATGCTGGCGGCGCGCATGGCGTTTGTCGCCATGTACTGGGGGCACTATCGCAACGATCTCTGGCAGATCATCGACTTGCGCGACGGCGGCTTCCTCGCCTGGCCGGGGGTGATCGTGCTGTTGCTGGCGGCGCTGTATCGCGGCTGGCGCCGGCCGGGTTTGCGTCGACCGCTGGGTTTCGGTGTGGTCAGCGGTGTGGCGTTCTGGGTGCTGGCGACCCTGTCGCTGAACATCTACGAGCAAGGCACGCGCCTGCCGGACATCACCTTGCGCAACGCCGCCGGTGAAACCGTGAAACTCACCGACTATCAGGGCGGGCCGCTGGTGATCAACCTGTGGGCCACCTGGTGCCCGCCGTGCCGACGGGAAATGCCGGTGCTGGAAAACGCCCAGCAACAACGCCCGGACCTGACGTTCCTGTTCGTCAACCAGGCCGAAAGCATGCAAAGCGTTGCGACTTTTCTCGAAACCCAGGGCCTGAGCCTGAACAACGTGTTGTTCGACCGCAGCGGACGCCTCGGCCAGGCCGTGGGTTCCATGGCCCTGCCGACTACCCTGTTCTACAGCCCGGACGGTCGTCTGCTGGGCAGCCATCTGGGCGAGCTGTCGAACGCCAGCCTGGCCCGCGCCCTGGAAAACTTCGACACCCCGGCTTCCAGCCTGAATCCGGCCACCTCTTCTTCAAGGAAACTGCCATGCCCCGCCTCCGCCACCTGCTGACGCTGACCATGAGCGCAGCCCTGCTGCACTTGCCCTCAGTACAGGCCGCCGAAGAATTGCCTGAAGCGATCAAGAAGATTGAAGCCAAAGGCGCAAAAATCGTCGGCCAGTTCGACGCGCCGGACGGCTTGCGTGGTTACGCCGCGCAATACCAGAACCGTGGCATGGCGCTGTACCTGACCCCGGACGGCAAGCACGTGCTGCTGGGCAACCTGTACGACGCCGACGGTAACGACCTGAGCAGCGCGCCGCTGCAAAAACTGGTCTACGCGCCGATGGCCAAGGAAGTCTGGGCCAAGTTCGAGGCCAGCAACTGGATTCAGGACGGCAACAAGGATGCGCCGCGCACTGTGTACCTGTTCAGCGACCCGAACTGCCCGTACTGCAACATGTTCTGGGAACAGGCCCGTCCATGGGTCAAGGCCGGCAAGGTGCAGCTGCGACACATCATGGTCGGCATCATCCGCGAAGACAGCCCGGCCAAAGCCGCCGCCCTGCTCGCCGCCAAGGACCCGAGCAAAGCCCTGGAAGATCACGAGAAAGCCGGCAAGGCCAGCACGCTCAAGGCCTTGAAGGACATTCCGGTCGCCGTGCAAACCAAACTCGCAGCGAACATGCAGCTGATGGAAGACCTGGACTTGCAGGCCACCCCGGCGATCTTCTACATGGACGACAAGGGCGAGCTGCAACAACAGCAAGGCGCGCCGACGCCGGACAAACTGGCGAAGATTCTCGGCCCGAAATAAACAACGCCCACGCAATGCGTGGGCGTTTTCGTTACTTCAGCCCAGCCAGAAACTTCAGCAGCGTGTCGGTCACGAAGGCTGGATTCTCCAGATTGGAGATATGCCCTGCCTCCGGCACCAACACACACGGGCAACCAATCAACTCGGCCATTTCCCGTGCTTCCGACGGCGGGCGCGGTTTGTCCTGATCGCCGCAGACCACCAGCGTGGTGGCCGCATTCAGTTCGCCCAGACGCGGCAACAGATCGTCACGGCCAAAGGTGATGCGCCCCATCGGCACGATGCTGTCGCGCAGGCGTTCGGCCGAATAGCCGGCGAGTTTGGCGCGGAAATCCTGATACAGCGCCGACGCCCGATCAATGCATGGACGGAAGAAAATCGGCACCACGATATCCAGTAGTTGCTCGGAGATCCCGCCGCTTTCTTCGATCTGTTTGAACAGCGAGAAATAGTACTGGCGGGTCGGCTCCGGCTCGACGCCGACGTAGGTGTCCATCAGCACCAGTCCGTTGAGCCGCTGCGGCGCCGACAACGCCAGGCGCACGCCCCACATGCCGCCAACCGACAGCCCGACCAGCGTCACCCGATCAATGTCCAGATGATCGAGCAAGGCCAGGGCCTGACGGGCGATGTCGTCCAGCGAAGCGGTGCCTTCAGGCAAGCGCCCGGATTCGCCATGGCCCCACAGATCCAGTGCAATCACTCGATAGTGCGGCGACAGCGCAGCGATCTGCGGTGCCCACATGGCCTGGTCCCACAGGTAGCTGCCAGCCAGCAACACCGCCGGGCCCGTGCCTTGATCAATGTAGTGAAGCGCCTGTCCGTCTACTTCGAAGAAAGCCATCGATCACCCCCGCGACAAAAAAGAGAACCGGCAGACTGGGCTGCCGGTTCAGGATCGTCAACTATACAAACGTACATCCATGTACCGACGCAATTGCGTTGAACGCACCGACGCCATCGCTGGCAAGCCAGCTCCCACAGGGTTAGCGTCGTACACAAAACCTGTGAACATCGCCGGAACCTGTGGGAGCTGCGGTGCGACGACTCGACTTGCCAGCGAAGAGGCCGGTACAGGCGCCAGAGATTAAAGCCCTTCCAGCTCCGCCATCAGGTCATTCAGTCGATCAACCTTCTCCTCGGTAATGTCACTGGCCGCCAGCCCTTCGATGTACCCGGCCAGTTCCTCCACCGTGCTGCACTCGAACATCGCTCGCAGCGGTACATCCCGCTGCAAGGCTTTTTGCACCCGCGAGGCAATCTGCGTGGCCAGCAACGAATGGCCGCCGAGTTCGAAGAAGTTGTCGCGTACCCCGACCCTCTCGACCTTCAGCACCTCGGTCCAGATATCCGCCAGGGTCTGCTCCAGCTCGCTGCGCGGCGCCAGGTAATCCTGGCCCTGCAACTGGCCGATCTCCAGCGCCGGCAAGGCCTTGCGGTCGAGTTTGCCGTTGGCGTTGAGCGGCAACCGGTCAAGCCACAACCAGTGCAGCGGCACCATGTATTCCGGCAGTTCGGCGCGCAAGCGCTGCTTGATTCGCTCCAGACGTTCGCTTTGGTTCAGTGCAGAATCTGCGGCGACCAGGTAGCCAACCAGATGTTTGCCGTTGACGCCTTCCTGCACAGCGACCGCACCATCGCGGACTTCCGGTTGTTCGTGCAGACGCGCCTCGATTTCACCCAGCTCGATCCGGTAACCGCGAATCTTCACCTGATGGTCGACCCGGCCGACGTACTCCAGCACCCCGTCACTGCGGCGACGCGCCAGGTCGCCGGTGCGATACAGACGCTCGCCCGGCGCACCGAATGGATTCGGCACGAACACCGGCGCGGTGCGCAGCGGATCGCTGACATAACCGCGACCGACCCCGGTGCCCGCCACACACAACTCACCCACCGCACCCAGCGGCACCAGATCCAGCGCGCCATCGAGCAGGTACAGCAAATTGTTGTCGGTCGGCGTACCGATCGGCAGGTAACTGCCGCGAGTCGAGGCCAGGTCGACGCGGAAGAACGCCACGTCGTCGGAGCACTCCGCCGGGCCATAGGCGTTGACCAGACCGATCTCCGGATAACGCAGCAGCCACTGGTGCGCCAGTTCCGGCGGCATCGCTTCACCGGTCGGCAACATCCAGCGCAGGCCGTCGAGGCTCAGACGATCCGAAGCGAGCATGCCCTGAATCAACGACGGCACACTTTCCAGCACGGTGATGCCCTGCTGTTGCACATGCACCAGCAAGCCTTGCGGATCGTGGGCGGTGGTGTTCGGCACGATGTCCACTCGCGCCCCGAACAGCGGCGCGGCGAGGAACTGCCAGACCGAAATGTCGAAGCTTTGCGAAGCGGTCTGGGCGATCACATCGGCGTCGCTCAGGTTCAGGTACGGCACCTTGCTCAACTGGTTGTTGAGCATGCCGCGCTGCTCGACCATCACGCCTTTCGGCAACCCGGTGGAGCCCGAGGTGTAGATCACGTAGGCCAGGTTGTCCGGCCCGCTGAAGATCCCCGGATTCGCCGACGAAACCGCACCGGCCTGAACCTCTTCCCACACCAGCAAGCGCGGACGGTTGGCGCAGCTGAACTCATCCAGCAAGGTCGTCGCCTGTTCACGGCAAGCTTCGGTGCACACCAGCACCGGCGTACGACTGAGCTCGATGATGCGTTGCAGACGCTGGCTCGGCAGTCCCGGATCCAGCGGCAGGTAACCGGCACCGGCCTTGAAGCTGCCGATGATCATGCCCAGCAGATCCAGATTACGCTCGCCCAGCAGCGCCACCGGTTGATCCCTCTGCACCCCGGCTGCGACCAGTGCATGGCCGAGACGGTTGGCGTTCTGGTTCAGTTGCTCGTAGCTCAACTGCTGATCAAGGCAACTGGCGGCAATACGTTGCGGATGTTGCGCGACCTGGGCTTCGAACAGCTCGACGTAGCTCTGCTCCAGCGGATAGTCGTGCTCACTCTGGTTGCAGCCGTGGAGCAGGAAGTCCTGTTCCTCATGGCCCAACAGCGGCAGGTCAGCCATGTCGCCATGGAAGCCCTCGACCAGCGCCAGCAGCAGACGCTTGAACTCGCCGAGCATGCGCTCGATGGTCGACTCGTCGAAATAGCGCTGGTCGTAAGACAGATGCAGACCAAGGTCATCGCCCGGATAGCAAACAGCAGTCAACGGGAAGTTGGTGTGGGTACGGCCCGAGTCCGAGGTCGCGTTGAGGCTCTGCGCGCGGTCCAGCACCGAGACTTCCACCGGGGCGTTTTCGAACACGAACAGGCTGTCGAACAGCGGCTGGCCTTTCGGCAGTTCGCTTTGTTCCTGGATGTTCAACAGCGGCAGGTATTCGTACTCGCGCAGTTGCATGTTGCTGTCGAGCAGACCGCTCAGCCACTGACGCACGCTGACGCGCTGATCGTCCGCCGGGATCTGCACCCGCAGCGCGATGCTGTTGATGAACAGGCCGACGGTGCGCTGCATCTCCGGCATTTCCACCGGGCGCCCGGCCACGGTCACGCCGAACAGCACGTCGCGATCACCGCTCATGCGGCGCAGCACCAGTGCCCACGCCGCCTGGGCGAAGGTGTTGATGGTCAGTTGATGGGCCTGGGCCAGCTCACGCAGACGGGCGCCGTCCTCGACATTCAGTCGGGTGTAGCGGTCGCCGACGATCATGCCGCCGCTTTCGCCGGCGTGTTCACGCAGGAACGGACGGTCGCTCGGGATCGGCGTGGTGCGCTCGAAACCTTGCAGGTTCTGCTGCCACCACTGGCGCGCTTCGGCCAGGCTCTGGCGTTGCAGCCAGCCGATGTAATCGCGGTAGCGCGGCGGCACCGCCAATTGTGCTTCGCGACCTTCGCCCAGCGCGGTGTAGATTTCGAAGAAATCGTTCATCAGCAGCGAGCGGCACCAGGCATCGATCAGGATGTGGTGGTTGCTCATCATGAACCAGTAACGCGCCGCGCCGACCTTGATCAGGCGCAGGTGGAACGGTGCCTGATTGAGCAGATCGAACCCGGCCTCGCGCTCGGCCTTGAGCAGCGCTTGCAGCTTCGGCTCTTGCTCGGCGTCAGCGATGGCGCTCCAGTCCAGATATTCGATCGGCGTGCGACCCGGCGTATGAATCACTTGCAGCATGTCTTCGCCAACGTTCCAGCAGAACGACGCACGCAACGCTTCGTGACGGGCGACCACTGCTTGCCACGCCTGAGCGAAACGCTCGGGGTCGAGTTCGCTGTTGATGCGGTAGCGATCCTGCATGTAATACAGACCGGTGCCGGGTTCGAGCAAGGTGTGCAGCAGCATGCCTTCCTGCATCGGCGTCAGCGGGTACACGTCTTCGATGTGCGCCGCCGGCACTGGCAGCGCGTCAAGTTGCGCCTGGGTGAGTTTCGCCAGCGGGAAGTCCGACGGCGTCAGGCCACCGGCCTCGTCCTGCAGGCAATGTTCGATCAGGCTCTGCAACTCGCCGACGTAGGCATCGGCCAGCTCGTTGATGGTCTGCGCGTCATAGCGTTCGGCGCTGAAGGTCCAGCGCAGCAGCAGTTCCCCGCCGTACACCTGACTGTCGACGCTCAACTCGTTCGGCAACGGTGCGTGCGGATCGTGGGCCGCACCGACCGGCTCGTCGAGCGGACGGAACAGCGCATCGTTGCCGAAGCTCTGGTCGAACTGGCCGAGGTAGTTAAACGTGATCGGCGCATTCGGCAACGCCGCCATGCTCTGACGACTGGCGTCATCGGCCAGATAACGCAGCACGCCATAACCGAGGCCTTTGTGCGGAACGGCGCGCAGCTGTTCCTTGATCGCCTTGATTGAAGCGCCCTGCCCGGCCGCTTCTTCGATGTTGTTCGGAGTCAGGCGCAGCGGATAGGCGCTGGTGAACCAGCCGACGGTGCGGGTCAGGTCGATCTCGTCGAACAGGGTTTCGCGGCCGTGGCCTTCCAGTTGAATCAGCGCCGACGGCTGCCCGCTCCAGCGGCACAGCACGCGGGCCAGCGCGGTCAGCAACAGGTCGTTGACCTGCGTGCGGTAGGCGCTCGGTGCCTGTTGCAATAGCTGCTTGGTGCGCTCGCCATCCAGACGCACGCTGACGGTTTGCGCATGGCGATTCTCGCGACCGCCCTCAGGGTGTTCGCACGGCAAGTCGGCATTCGGGCCGGCCAGGTGCGCTTGCCACCAGCTCAGTTCTTCACGCAGGGATTCGCTGCCGGCGTAGGCCTGCAAGCGTGCCGCCCAGTCCTTGAAGGCGCTGGTTTTCGCCGGCAGTTTCACCGACTGATCGGCGTCGAGCTGGCGATACACGGTTTGCAGATCGTCGAGCAGAACGCGCCACGACACACCGTCGACCACCAGGTGATGGATCGCGATGAGCAGCCGTTGCTGAGCGTCCGGCCCATCGACCAAAACTGCACGCAGCAACGGGCCCTGGGCAAGGTCGAGGCTGCGCTGGGCATCGGCGAACAGTGCGGCGCACTTGTCCATCGACGGTACCCGGACTTGCCACAGCACGGCGGCATCGGTGACCGGTTGATGGGATGCCTGCCATGCACCGTTGACCTCACTGAAGCGCAGACGCAAGGCGTCATGCTGCTCGATCACCGCCAACAGCGCTTGCTCCAGACGATGAGGTTCCAGCGCAATAGTCGGCTCCAGCAACAACGCCTGGTTCCAGTGCTGACGCTCGGGAATGTCGGTGTCGAAGAACCAGTGCTGGATCGGCGTCAGACTCGATTCGCCGGACACCAGACCTTGCTCGGCGGTGACGGTTTCACTGCGACTGGCGACAGCCGCCAGGGTCTGCACAGTCTGATGCTGGAACAGATCGCGCGGGCTGAAGTGAATGCCCTGCTGACGCGCCCGGCTGACCACTTGAATCGACAGGATCGAGTCGCCGCCCAGTTCGAAGAAGTTGTCGTTGAGACCGACCTGCTCGACGTTGAGCACCTCGCACCAGATCTGCGCCAGGGTCTGCTCAAGCTCGTTGCTCGGCGCCACGTAATCCTGACGATTGAGCTCCGGATCCGGCGCCGGCAACGCGCGGCGATCGAGCTTGCCGTTGGCGGTCAGCGGCATGCTCGCCAGCAGAATCAGATGGGTCGGCACCATGTAGTCCGGCAGTTGCGTCTTCAGGTGCGACTTGAGGGCTTCGCGCAGTTCGGCCTGCTCGGCTTCGCTTCGCGAAGCGACCTCGGTCACGAGATAGCCGACCAGTTGCTTGCCGCTCGGCGCATCCAGCGCCAGCACCACCGTTTCGCGGATCGAGTCGTGATCGAGCAGGCGGGTTTCGATCTCGCCCAGTTCGATCCGGAAACCGCGGATCTTCACCTGATGGTCAATCCGCCCCAGATACTCCACCAAGCCATCGGCGCGCTGGCGCACCAGGTCGCCAGTGCGGTACATGCGCCCGCCATCGGCGGCAAACGGGTCGGCGACGAAACGTTCGGCAGTGATGCCCGCACGCTCGTGATACCCCAGCGCCAGACCGGCGCCGCCGACAAACAATTCACCGGTCGCGCCTTGCGGCACCAGCGACAGATCGGCGTCGAGAATGTAGGCCACGCGATCACCGATCACGCTGCCGATCGGCACACTGCCGGCGCCCTCTTCCAATACTTCCGGCGCAAGGCTGGCCAGCGGCATGACCACAGTTTCGGTCGGGCCATAAGCGTTGAAGAACAGGCTCGGCTTGAACGCTGCGCGAATTCGTTGCAGGTGCTCGCCGGTCAGCGCCTCGCCGCCGGTGATGATCATGCGCACCGGCAGAGTGTCGTTTTGCGTCGCGAGGAACTGCGCCAACTGGCTGCCGTAGCTCGGGGTGAAACCAAGGATATTGATCCGATGTTCGCGGATCAGGCCACAGATTTCTTCCGCGTCCCACTGACCCTGCGCACGCAGCACCACCTGCGCGCCGCTGAGCAGCGGCACCAGCAGACGTTCGGTGGCGGCGTCGAAGTTGATCGAATAGAAATGCAGCTCGCAGTCGTCCGGACGCATGCCGAAGCGCTCGATCACCGCCTGGCAATGCATGGCGATTTCACCGTGGGACACCACCACGCCTTTCGGCTTGCCAGTGGAACCCGAGGTGTAAATCAGGTACGCCTGATGCTGCGGCAGGCTGATAAAGGGCAGCTCGGTAGCCGGGTAATCGGCCAACGCGGCGCTGTCGTCTTCCAGGCACCAGCGCGCCACGTTCGACGGCAGTTCGCCGAGAGCCTTGAACATCGCGCGGTCGCTGAGCAGCAGGCCGACGCCGCTGTCTTCGATCATGTAATGCAAGCGGTCGAGCGGGTATTCCGGGTCCAGCGGCACATAGGCGCCGCCGGCCTTGAGGATCGCCAGCAGGCCAACGACCATTTCCAGCGAACGCTCCAGCGCCAGACCGACTCGCACTTGCGGGCCGACACCGCGCTCGCGCAGGGCCCAGGCCAGGCGATTGGCGCGAGCGTCGAGTTCGGCGTAGCTCAGAGTCTGCCCGGCGAAGGTCAGGGCCGGCGCATCTTTGCGCACCAGTGCCTGCTCGGCGAACAGGTGATGGATGCACTGGTCGAGACGACGCTCGCCCGGCTCGACGCCAAGGCTGTCGAGCAATTGCTGTTGTTCAGGCGCATCGAGCAGCGGCAATTCGCTGAGGCGTTGCTGCGGGTTGGCGATCAACGCTTCAAGCAGATTGCGCCAGTGCCTGGCCATGCGTGCAATGGTCGGTTCGTCGAACAGATCAGTGCTGTACGTCAGGCAGCAACCGAGGCGATGGTCGAGATCGGTGACCTCCAGGTTGAGATCGAACTTGGTCGCCCGCGCATCGTTGGCCAGGTACTCGACGGTCATGCCGGCGAGCATGCGGCTTTGCTGGAATTCCCAGCGCTGCACGTTGCACATCACCTGGAACAGCGGGTTGTACGCCGCGCTGCGCGGTGGTTGCAGGGCTTCAACCAGATGATCGAACGGCAAATCCTGATGGGACTGCCCTTCGATCACGGTATGACGCACCTGCTCGAACAATTCGCCGACCGACATCTGGCCGTCGAGCTGGCAACGCAGCACCTGAGTGTTGAGGAACGCACCGATCAGGCCCTCGCTTTCCGGGCGGATACGGTTGGCCACCGGCGCGCCGATGCGCAGATCGGTCTGGCCGCTGTAGCGGTAAAGCAAGGTCGCGAGGGCGGCGGTCATGGTCATGAACAGGGTCAGACCGTTCTGCGCGTTGAACGCCCGAACCCGCGCGGCAAGATCGTCGCTGAGGTCGAAACGGAACAGCTCGCCCTGGTGACTTTGCACCGGCGGACGCGGGCGGTCGCCTGGCAGCTCCAGCAGTGGATGTTCGCGGCCCAGTTGCGCAGTCCAGTAGTCGAGCTGACGCTGACGCTCACCGGATTCCAGCCAGTTGCGCTGCCACACGCTGTAGTCGAGGTACTGCACCGGCAGCGGTTCCAGCGGCGATTCGCGATCGTCGACGAACGCTTCGTACAGCGCGCTGAGTTCACGGGCGAAGATGTCCATCGCCCAGCCTTCGGTGACGATGTGGTGCAGGGTCAGGACGAAGTAATGCTCCTGCTCGGCGGTCTTGACCAGGCAGGCGCGCAGCAGCGGACCGGTTTCCAGATCGAACGGCAGGTGCGCTTCGTCGTCGGCCAGTTGCTGGACTTTCTGCTCGCGCACATCGGCGGCGAATTTCGAAAAATCCTTCCAGTCCATGCGCACGCCGGTCTCGGCATGCACCTGCTGACGGGCCACGCCGTCGATACTCGGGAACGTGGTGCGCAGGGTTTCGTGGCGCAGGATCAACGCTTGCAGCGCCGCTTCGAAACGCTCGACATGCAAGACGCCACGCAGGCGCGCCATGCCGCCGACGTTGTACGCCGGGCTGTCCGGCTCCATCTGCCAGAGGAACCACATGCGCTGTTGTGAGTAGGACAGCGGCACCGGTTTGCTGCGATCAACCTTGTCGATCGGCGGCTGTTTGTTGGTGCGACCGCTGGCCTGGATCTGGCGGATCTGCTCGGCGAAATCACCGAGTTCGCTGTGCTCGAACAAGGCGCGCAACGGCAGTTCGACGTCACAGGCCTGCCGGGTGCGGGAGATGATTTGGGTGGCCAGCAGCGAGTGACCGCCGAGGGCGAAGAAATCGTCGCGCAGGCCGACCTGCTTCAGGCCGAGCACTTCGCGCCAGATCGCGGCGATCTGTTGTTCCAGGTCGGTGACCGGCTCGACGTGCTCGCGCACTTGCCATTGCGGCTCGGGCAAGGCGCGGCGGTCGAGTTTGCCGCTCGGGCTCAGGGGCATGGCGTCCAGGCGCATCAGTTGCGCGGGGACCATGTATTCCGGCAGTTCGGCGGCCAGTGCGGATTTCAGGCGAGCAGTTTGCGCGTCCTGATCTTCGCTGGCATCGGTGGCGGTGAAATAGCCGATCAGTTGCGGGCCGGCGACGGTTTCACGCACCAGCACGGCGGCCTGAGCCACGCAGGCCTGAGCCAGCAGACGCGCTTCGATCTCTTCCGGCTCGACGCGAAAGCCGCGCAGTTTGACCTGCTGATCGAGACGGCCGAGGTATTCGATCACACCATCGTGGGTCCAGCGGGCGCGGTCACCGGTGCGGTACAGACGCGCGCCCTGCTCGCCCAGCGGATCGACCACGAAACGCTCGGCGGTCAGCGCCGGACGGCCGAGGTAACCACGGGCCAGACCAATGCCGCTGATGCACAGTTCACCCGGCACACCGGCCGGCACTGGATTGAGATCGCTGTCGAGCACGCGACAAACCACGTTACCCAGCGGACGGCCAATCGGCGAACGCTCGCCATCGGCCACGCTGCAATGCCAGTGAGTGACGTTGATCGCGGTTTCGGTCGGGCCATAACGGTTGTGCAGTTGCACCGCCGGCAGTTGCGCCAACACGCGGTTGCGCAGTTCTGCCGGCAGCGCTTCACCGCCGGAGAACACGCGACGCAGGCTGGTGCACTCGGCGCTCAACGGTTCGTCGATGAACAGCGAAAGGAGCGGCGGCACGAAGTGCAGCGTGGTCACGCCGTACTGCTGAACCAGTTGCGCGATGCGGTGCGGATCGCGGTGTTCGCCGGGGCTGGCGATCAGCAGGCGCGCACCGGTAATCAGCGGCCAGAAGCACTCCCACACCGACACGTCGAAACTGATCGGCGCCTTTTGCATCAACACGTCGGTGTCGTTCAGGCGATAAGTGTTCTGCATCCACTGCAGACGCTCGGCCAGCGCCGCGTGAGTGTTGCCCACGCCTTTCGGCTGGCCTGTGGAGCCGGAGGTGTAAATCACGTAGGCGAGGTTGTCGCCGTGCAGGTGCAGGCCCGGTGCCTGGCTCGGCCAGTTTTCCAGGTGCAGGGTGTCCATGGCGATCACGCTGACGCCTTCGCTGGCCGGCAAGCGGCCGAGCAATGCAGTCTGGGTCAGCAGCAGTTCGACGCCGCTGTCGCTGAGCATGTAAGCCAGGCGTTCAGCCGGGTATTCCGGGTCCAGCGGCACGTAGGCGCCACCGGCCTTGATGATCGCCAGCAGACCGATCAGCAGTTGCGGCGAACGCTCGGCGGCGATGGCCACGCACACATCCGGGCCGACGCCCTTGTCGCGCAGGTAATGGGCGAGACGGTTGGCCTGGGCGTGCAATTCTGCGAAGTCCAGGCTGCCGCCGTCCCACAGCAGCGCAGTGCGATCCGGATTTTGCCGGGCTTGTTCGTTGAGCAGTTCCGGCAGCCATTGTTGCGCCGGAGTGCACGGGGCGACGCTCCACGCAGTTTGCTGAGAGTGTTCGGCGGCGGTCAGCAGTTGCAGCTCGCCGATGGTTTGTTCCGGACGTTCGCAAACCGCTCGCAGCAGGTTGCTGAAATGCTCGGCGAGGCGCTCGATGGTCGCGGCGTCGAACAACTCATCGGCGTAGTCGAAGGACAGCGTCAGGCGCCCGTTGCGGTCTTCTTCACTGTGCAGTTGCAGATCGAACTTGGCCTCGCGGCTGTGCCACGGCAGTTCTTCGGCGAGCAGGCCCGGCAGACGTTTCAGCGCGCTCAGATCGCGTTGCTGATGGTTGAACATGACCTGGAACAGACCTTGTTCGCGGGCCTGCGGGAAGGCTTCGAGCAGTTGTTCGAATGGCAGATCCTGATTCGCCTGGGCACCGAGCGCAGCCTGACGGGTTTGCGCCAGCAGTCCGGTGAACGGCAGACGCGAATCGACGTCGGCACGCAGCACCTGGGTGTTGATGAAGAAGCCGATCAGGCCCTGGGTTTCCAGACGCGGACGGTTGGCGTTGGGTACGCCGATGCGGATGTCGCGTTGGCCGCTGTAGCGATGCAACAGGCTTTGGAAAGCCGAGAGCAGCAGCATGAACGGCGTGGATTGATAGGCCTGAGCGGTCTGGCGAATGGCGTCGCTGAGGCTGATCCCCAGGCGAACGCTATGACGCGCGGCGCTGTGCTTTTTCTTGGCCGAGCGCGGATGGTCGGTCGCCAGTTCCAGGGTCGGATGCTCCTCCCCCAACTGTGCTTTCCAGTACGCCAGTTGTCGCTCACCCTCGCCTTGCGCCAGCCATTGGCGCTGCCAACTGCCGTAGTCGGCGTATTGGGTTGGCAGCGGCGCCAGTTCGGCACGCTGGCCTTGGGACGCGGCGGCGTACAGACGCGAAAACTCGTCGATCAACACGTTCAGCGACCAGCCGTCGGCGATGATGTGGTGCATCGTCACCAGCAGTTGGTGATCTTCGTCGTCGAGGCGAACCAGCGTCACCCGCAGCAGCGGGCCTTTTTCCAGATCGAACCGGGTGCGGGCTTCGTCCTCGCGAATCTGTTGTGCGCGGGCTTCACGTTCGCTGGCCGGCAGGTCGCTTATGTCAATCAGTTGCAGGTTGAACTCGCCCGCCGCTTCGACCTGTTGCAGGGCCACGCCGTCGCGTTCAAAGAAGCGGGTGCGCAGGGATTCGTGGCGCTCGATCAGTTGCTGGAAGCTGGCGCGCAGGGCGTCCTCGTCCAGTTCGCCACGCAAGCGCAGGGCGCCGGGAATGTTGTAGGCGCTGCTGTGCGGGTCGAGCTGCCAAGTGATCCACAGACGGTTTTGTGCCAGGGATTGCGGCAAGGCTTCGTTGCGCGACAACGCGGTGATTTCGCCTTGGGCGCTGCCGCCGTCCTGTTGCTGTTGCGCCACGGCGGCGGCGAACGAAGACAGGGTCGGGGCTTCGAACAGCAGACGCAGATTGAGCTCCAGGCCCAACTCCTCACGGACCTTGGCGATCACCTGAGCGGCGGCGATCGAGTTGCCGCCGAGCAGGAAGAAATGATCGTCGGCGTTGACCTGTTTGACGTTGAGTTGCTCGGCCCAGACTTTGCCGATCAACGCTTCCAGTTCGGAGGCGGACGCGGTCGAGTCCTGAGCGGTTTCAGCAGTGGCTGAGGGGAATACGGCGTAGCTGTCGAGGCTGCCATCAGCCAGACGATTGCGGCAGGCCGAACGTTGCAGCTTGCCGCTGGAAGTTTTCGGCAACGCGCCCGGATTGAGCAGCACAACCACGCTCGGTGCTTCCTGATACGCCTCGGCCACGGCCTGTCGAATGGCTTTGATCAGCGCTTCAGGCGGGAGGATTTTCTGCACGCTGCGGCTGATTTCCGCCGCGATGCCGATGCCCTCCTCGCCATTCTGATTGACCGCAAACGCCGCGACACGGCCCTTGCGCACCACCTCCACTTCGTTCTCGACCGTCTTTTCGATGTCCTGCGGGTAGAGGTTGTGACCGCGCACGATCAGCATGTCTTTCAGGCGACCGGTGATGAACAGTTCACCGTCGCGCATGAAGCCCAGGTCACCGGTGCGCAGCCAGGTCTGGCCGGCGTGCTGGACGAAGGTCTTGGCAGTCGCCTCGGGGTTGCGCCAGTAGCCGAGGGCGATGCTCGGGCCGGCAGCCCAGACTTCACCGACAGCGTTGTCGGCCAGTTCTTCAAGGGTGTTCGGCTCGACAATCAGCACCGCATGTTCCGGCTGGCTGATGCCGCAGCTCATGATCGGACTGCCCTCGCCCGCTTCGGCTCGATTCTGCGCCAGGGCTTGATCATCGACGCGCAGTGCAGGAATCCCGGTGCCGCGCGGTGTGCCGGCGACGAACAGGGTCGCTTCCGCCAGACCGTAGGACGCCATGAAGCTGTCTTCGCTGAAACCGCACGCGGTGAACTTCTCGGCGAAACGCTCGAGGGTGTCGAGCCGGATCGGCTCGGAGCCGGAATAGGCCACGCGCCAGCGGCTCAGGTCGAGGCGTTCCAGCGCCGATTCGCTGACCCGCTCGCTGCACAGTCGATAAGCAAAGTCAGGCCCGCCGCTGATGGTGCCGCCGAACTGGCTGATCGCTTCGAGCCAGCGCAACGGCCGGCCGAGGAAGTACGCCGGCGACATCAGGATGCACGGCACGCCGCTGAAGATCGGTTGCAGCAGACCGCCGATCAGGCCCATGTCGTGGTACAGCGGCAGCCAGCTGACGATCACGTCGTCCGGGTTCACATCGATGCCGAAGCCGTGGCGGATCAGCCGTTCGTTGGCCACCAGGTTGCCGTGGCTGACCTGCACGCCCTTGGGCAGCGCGGTGGAGCCGGAGGTGTATTGCAGGAAGGCGATGTGATCTTGCGGCAAGGTCGGTTCGACCCAGCGCTCGGCCAGTGCAGCGTCAAGGGTGTCGACGCACAACAGCGGCGGCGCGCCTTCGATTTGCTGCAAGGCGTCGCGCAGGTCGGCGCTGGTCAGCAGCAGACGCGGTTCGGCGTCGGCGATGATCGACAGCAGGCGTTCCTGATGGTGACGCTTGGCCGATTCCGGCGGATAGGCCGGCACCGCGATCACACCCGCGTACAGGCAACCGAAGAACGCCGCGACGTAATCCGGACCGCTCGGGAACAGCAATACCGCGCGATCACCGAATCCGGCCTCGGCCTGCAACGCGGCGGCGATGGCGCGTGCGCGTTGATCGAGTTCGCGATAACTGAGCACCACAGCCTGCTCCTCGGTTTCAGCGAGAAAGCGCAGGGCCAGCCGATCCGGCGTCAGGGCCGCACGGCGCTGAAGGGCTTGGACCAGGGTGCTGGGGAGTTCGAACGCGTCGGTCATGAGGTTTCCTGCCTGAATTCGGCTTGCTGGTGGAATCGGGTTGGCTGCGGCATGCCCGTGCAAGGCATGCGGGACACGGTCTTCGCCGACCGTGCAAGGCATTGGAATGCGGTAGGTCCGGGGCTGCGTACCCGGATCCATTCACCAATGAGAACGGATGACGTCTTGAAATAATTAGTCGGCAGGCTGGATCGCCAACGGGGCTGGGCGCTTGGGCGAGTGCGGCGGCGTGTGGCAGTTCTCAGTTCGCACTGTTATGGATCATTAGTTCTCTTTCTCAATTGACAATCATTATCATTCAACATAATTTGTCGCTCGATGTGTAGGACGACCCCGCCCCCAGGCGTCCCACTAACCTATTGGCAGCAAGGTGATTTCCATGACGGAACAAGTATCCACAAGCAGGTGCGATTCACCGCTACTTCAGGCATTCGTCGACAATCGACTGATTCTGGTCAAGATTGCAGCCCGCATCACCGGCTGCCGGTCACGCGCCGAAGACGTGGTGCAGGATGCGTTCTTCCGACTGCAATCGGCCCCGCCGATCACGTCGTCGATCAAGGCCCAGCTGAGTTATCTGTTCCAGATCGTGCGCAACCTGGCGATCGATCACTACCGCAAACAGGCGCTGGAGCAAAAGTACGCCGGCCCCGAGGAGGAAGGGTTGAACGTGGTCATTCAGGGCGCTTCGCCGGAAACCTCGCACATCAACTTCTCGACCCTGGAACACATCGCCGATGCGCTGACCGAGCTGCCGGTCCGCACTCGCTATGCGTTCGAGATGTACCGCCTGCACGGCGTGCCGCAGAAGGACATCGCCAAGGAACTCGGCGTTTCGCCGACCTTGGTCAACTTCATGATTCGCGACGCGCTGGTGCACTGCCGCAAGGTGTCGAGCAGTCGCGCCGATGCAGTGACCGCAAACCGTCGCTGACAAAAATCGGCCGCAAAAAAAGATCGCAGCCTTCGTCGAAGGGCTGCGATCTTTTTTGTTGTCAGCGAAATGTCACACCAGCGTGCACCGGTCGAAGAACCGCTCGCGCCCAAGGATCATCAGCGCCGCACGCTTGTGCGGGAAGTCGAATTCCTTCTCGCAGTGGAAGCACTGGTTGTGCATGTGGCCAATCATTTTCGCGTTGTCGGCACGGGGTTCGGCGACTACCCGCTGCGTGCGCGGATCATCCAGAAACAGGTAGTGCACCAGCGCCGACAGCCAACTCGCCACCTTGTGCGGGCCGCGATGATTTTCTTCCCCGACCAGCATGTGAATGCCGCGATCGTAATTGTCGGCATCGTAGAACGGCGCGATGCGATCTTCCTTGGCCCAGTAGGCTTCGAAATAGGCAAACGGCTGATCATCGAAACAACCGATCAAGGTCAGCGTGTGCGGATCGGCGTCGAGTTTGCTCAGGTACTCGCGATGCTGTTCGAGGCTGCCCTCTTCCTGCCAGAAACTGGCGACTCGCGGGCTGTTCTGCCAGCGATTGAAACGCGCCAGATCCTGCTCGATCTCCACCGTTCGCAGAGAAATCCAGGCACCGAGACGCGCATCGAAACGCCGATAAACCTCACCGCGCGGTTTGACCGGGCGCAACGGATGGCGCTTGCCGTTGCTGATGACCATCTGCTGCGGATAACTGCCGGTCAGCGAGACCCCCAGCCACGGTTGCGGCAGTTGCCAGAACAGCGTGCGCTCGCAGCGGTATTCGCCCGCCACTTCAGTGCTCACCAGCAAGCCGCCGAGCAAGGCTTCGGTCGGCGCCTGATCCAGTTGCCAGATCAATTGCTGACGCGCCGGATCCCGGGCAAACAGCCAATAACAGGCGGCCCACAGCGCCTGGCCTGGCGGCAGCGCGTAGCGTTCATCGATCTGGATCGGCCCCCGGCCTTCACGATCAAGGCACAGGCGAATCAGCGGTTGCCCGTCCAGGCTCAGGCTCAGACGGCTTTCGGTGGCATCGGCTAGCAGTTGGCTGCCCGAAGGCAGGGCCAGGGCAGTCAGGTCATTCAGATTGGACATGGGTCGGGCTCACGATAATCGTCGACAGTTCAACGATGGGACGTGAGCCGGGGCGAAAAATTTAGGCCGCTCGGCAAAAACCGCCGGTCATTGATGCGCTACCGGCACCACCGCGATCTTGTAGGGATCGAAGATCTTCAACATCTGCCCGTTGTCGCGCAGCCCTTGCAGCAGTTTGCCGAACGCTTCGCCGGTGATCGGTGCCTTCGGACTAAGAATCGCGTAATGGTGATAGATCTGATCGATACGCTGGGACACCAGCAATTCGTCACGCACCTTTTCATTACGCAGCAGGTAATCGAACAGGTACGAGCGGGTCACCAAGGCAATGTCTGCGCGTCCGCGCAAGACCATCAGCAGGTTGCTGTCGTGGGAATAGGTCAGCGTGGCGCTGTAGGTTTCTGCGAGGTATTTGGGATCGGCGTTGAAATTGGCGAATTCGTAGTGATAACCGCTGTACAGCGCCAGCCGTTTGCCCTTGAGATCGGCGAAGTAATTCTGCTGGCGTCCGGGTTTGTTCTGCGCGACGAAAATCTCGGCGTCCTCAAGACCCATGTCGACGGTGGTGTGGGGGATGTCCTTCCAGCCCCACTCCGGATTTTCGAAGATTGCCATGTCGGTGCGGCCATCCTTGAAATCACCGAACCGGCGAGGAATCGAGGTGGGTACCAGTTCAAAACGATAGTCGCTCTGGGCGCTGTTCAACGCGGCGACCAGCTCCGGCAGCAGGCCGGTGTCGGCGCCGTTTTCCGGGCGAATGGTGTAGGGCGGAAAATGCGCTGCGCCCACCCGAACCACCTGCGCCGCCGGAGCAGGCAATACCCATAAAGCAGCCAGCGCTGCGAGCATCAGCCCGGCGGCCGTCCGAATTGGCGAAGACTTCAAAACACCCCACTCCCCGAAAAAGTACCGATCATGCATTCAAGCTAGGCGGTTTCGCCAAGTTAGCCAGTTTCCCGGCCCGATAGAAAGCGCCTAGCGCTCTTCGAGCACCAGAATCAGCGCCTCTTCGGCCAGTTGATCCAGGCTCAGACTGCCGCCGGCACGGAACCAGGTGGTGGTCCAGGACAGCGCGCCCGTGAGAAAACGTCGGGTAATGAACACGTCGCCACGGATGAACCCCGCCTCCTTGGCCTCACCCAGCACTTGCAGCCAGAGGTCTTCATAAATGTCTCGCAGCGCCAGCACTTTGGCCTGGCCGTCTTCGGACAGCGAGCGCCATTCATACACCAGCACCGCCATCGCCTCGCCGCTGCCGCCCATGATCGACTGCAATTCGCAGCGGATCAGCGCCAGCACCCGCTCACGCACATCGGCGGCATCGGCAAGGGCTGCGCGCATCAGTGCGGTGTTGTAGCGGATGGTTTCCTCCATCACTGCCCGCAGGATTTCATCCTTGCTCTTGAAGTGATGAAAGATGCTGCCGGACTGAATCCCCACGGCACCGGCCAGATCGCGCACCGTGGTGCGCTCGTAGCCCTTGTTGCGGAACAGGTGGGCCGCCACTTGCAGCAGTTTGCCGCGAGCGCTGTCCGGATCGGTCAGCTGGCCGGCATCGACCAGTTCACGCATGACCCTCAGGGCTTTTTGCTCATCCACCCATTGTCTCCTACAGTCGATCATTCAAGTGTGCCGTACGCCGCAGAAACGGCGGGGTTGCGCGGGCAATTTAAGCCGCCACCCGCGACCAAGCAAGCGCTTGGGCAGAAGAAAATTCCAGGTGTTTACAAACCAAGCGCTTGCTTGGTAGCCTCGATGCACTTCTGTCACAGGTTGCTGAGTCGGAGATCAAAATGCCCACCACGGTTCGCATCGGATGCGCCAGCGCATTCTGGGGAGACACCTCGACCGCCGCCGCGCAGCTTGTGGCCGCAGGACAGCTGGATTATCTGGTCTTCGACTACCTGGCCGAAATCACAATGTCGATCATGGCCGGCGCGCGCATGAAGGACCCGCAGGCGGGATTTGCCGGGGATTTCATCGAAGTCCTCACGCCCCTGCTGCCGCAACTGGCCGAACAGAACATTCGCGTCATCAGCAATGCCGGCGGGGTCAACCCAAAGGCCTGCGCCGCCGCCCTGCAAGCGGCCTGCGACAAGGCTGGCGTAGCACTGAAAATTGCAGTGCTGTCGGGCGATGACCTGCAACCCCAGTTCAAACACCTCGCCTCCCAAGGCATAACGGAAATGTTCAGCGGCGCCCCGCTGCCGCCAATGTGCGTGTCGACCAACGCTTACCTCGGCGCGCCGGGCATCGTCGAAGCCCTGCGCCTGGGTGCCGACATCGTGATCACCGGCCGGGTGGTCGACAGCGCGGTGGTCAGCGCCGCGCTGGTGCACGAATTCGGCTGGTCGTGGCATGACTACGACAAACTCGCGCAAGCCGCCCTGGCCGGGCACATCATCGAATGTGGCGCGCAATGCACCGGCGGTAATTTCACCGACTGGCGCGACGTGCCGGACTACGAACACATCGGTTTCCCGATCGTCGAAGTCAGCGCCGACGGCCAGTTCATCGTCAGCAAACCGGAAGGCTCCGGCGGGCTGGTCACGCCGCTGACTGTCGGCGAGCAGATGCTCTACGAAATCGGTGATCCGCAGGCTTATCTGTTGCCCGATGTGGTCTGCGATTTCAGCCAGGTCAAACTTCAGCAACAAGGCAAAAACGCCGTCCGGGTCCACGGCGCCAAAGGCCTGCCGCCCAGCGACCAATACAAGGTCAGCGCCACGTATCCGGATGGTTTCCGCTGCACCGCCAGTTGCCTGATCGCCGGCATCGATGCCGTGGAAAAAGCCCGGCGCGTCAGTCGGGCGATCCTCGACAAGACTTCGGAAATGCTCGAACAAAAAGGCTTGGGACCGTACACCGAAACCGATGTCGAACTGCTCGGCAGCGAAGCCACCTACGGCCCTCACGGCCAGCGTCGGGACAGCCGCGAAGTGGTGATCAAACTCGCCGTGCGCCACCCGAACAAACAGGCGCTGATCCTGTTCTCCCGCGAGATCGCCCAGGCCGCGACCGGCATGGCGCCGGGCCTGACCGGCATCGTCGGGGGGCGGCCGACGGTGTATCCGCTGATCCGGCTGTTCTCGTTCCTGATCGACAAAAGCGCCTGCACCTTGCAGATCGACATCGCCGGCAAATCTCATCCGTTCGCCCTGCCCGCCCCCGCCACCCTCGACAGTCAGGATCTGCCCCTGCCCCACGAAACACCCAAACCCCAGGGCCGCGCCGACGCGAGTGTGCCGCTGGTGAAACTGGCCGTGGCGCGTTCCGGCGACAAGGGCAATCACAGCAACATCGGCGTCCTGCCGCGCCGCCCGGAATACCTGCCGTGGATCGCCGAAGCGCTGACCCCGGCGGTGGTCGTGGACTGGATGAGCCATGTCCTCGACCCGATTCACGGCCGGGTCGAGCGCTGGTATCTGCCGGGCACCCACAGCCTCAACTTCCTGCTGGAGAACGCCCTCGGTGGCGGCGGCGTGGCAAGCCTGCGCATCGACCCGCAAGGCAAGGCCTTCGCCCAACAACTACTGGAAATCCAGATCCCGGTGCCGCAGAGCATCGCCGAACAGTTCGACTAGAGGATTGGCACCATGGCGTTCGAATCGATTTTCCGGGCTGATCTGTTCAGCGGCCAGACCGTCATCGTCACCGGCGGCGGCAGTGGCATCGGGCGTTGCACCGCCCATGAACTGGCGGCGCTCGGGGCGACCGTGGTGCTGGTCGGACGCAAGCCGGAAAAGCTGCAAACCGTCGCTGCCGAAATTGCCGAGGACGGTGGCCGGGCGCACTGGAAGGCTTGCGACATCCGTGAAGAAGAAGCCGTGAAGGCGCTGGTCAGCGAACTGATCCGCGAACACGGCCCGATCCACGGACTGGTCAACAATGCCGGCGGGCAGTACCCGTCGCCCCTGGCCTCGATCAATCAGAAAGGCTTCGAAACCGTACTGCGGACCAATCTGGTCGGCGGTTTCCTGATGGCCAGGGAAGTGTTCAACCAGTCGATGAGCAAACACGGCGGCAACATCGTCAACATGCTCGCCGACATGTGGGGCGGCATGCCCGGCATGGGCCACTCCGGCGCGGCTCGCTCGGGCATGGACAACTTCACCAAAACGGCGGCGTTTGAATGGGGTTATGCCGGGGTGCGGGTGAATGCGGTGGCGCCGGGCTGGATCGCTTCCAGCGGCATGGACACCTACGAAGGCGCCTTCAAAGCCGTGATCCCGACCCTGCGCGAACACGTGCCGCTCAAGCGCATCGGCACCGAATCGGAGGTCAGCGCCGCGATCGTGTTTCTGCTCAGCCCGGCTGCCGCGTTCATCAGCGGCAGCACCTTGCGCATCGACGGCGCAGCCAGTCTGGGCAGTCGCGCCTGGCCGCTGCACAAGGCGACCCACAGCGAATCCTTCAACGGTTTTCACCGGGCCTATATGCCGGACGTTTTGAAGGACAAGGAGTAAGCCATGCCGCAGATCCAGTCCCAACTCGACCCGCACAGCGAAGCCTTCGCCCGAAACCGCGCAGCGATGCTCGCCGCCATCGAGCAAGTCCAGCAACTCGAACAGAACCTGCTGCACAAGGCTGCCGAAGCCAAACCGAAATTCGACAAACGTGGACAACTGTTGCCCCGTGAACGTCTGAATCTGTTGCTCGACCCCGGCGCGCCATTCCTCGAACTGGCGAGCCTGGCCGGCTACAAACTGCACGACGACAAGGACGGCAGTTCGGCCGGTGGCGGCTTGATTGCAGGCATCGGTTACGTGTCCGGCGTGCGCGCCTTGATCGTGGCGAACAACAGCGAGATCAAGGGCGGAACGATTTCCCCGTCGGGCCTGAAAAAGTCCTTGCGTCTGCAACAGATCGCCCAGGAAAACAAACTGCCGGTCATCACCCTCGCCGAAAGCGGCGGCGCCAACCTCAACTACGCGGCAGAAATTTTCGTCGAAGGCGCGCGCAGTTTTGCCAATCAGGCGCGAATGTCGGCCATGGGTTTGCCGCAGATCACTGTGGTGCACGGCTCGGCCACCGCGGGCGGCGCGTATCAGCCGGGGTTGTCGGATTACGTGGTGGTGGTGCGCGGCAAGGCCAAGCTGTTTCTCGCCGGTCCCCCATTGCTTAAAGCGGCGACCGGTGAAGTCGCCACCGACGAAGAACTGGGCGGTGCCGAGATGCACGCGCAAGTCGCCGGCACCGCCGAATACCTGGCGGAAAACGACGCCGACGGCGTGCGTCAGGTGCGGGAAATCGTCAGCCTGCTGAACTGGAACGAGCAACTGCCGTGGCTGCCCGAGCCGCAATTCAAGGAGCCGCTGTACCCCATCGACGAACTGCTCGGGCTGATCCCGGACGACCCGAAAAAACCCTACGACGTGTGCGAAATCATCGCTCGGATAGCCGACGAATCGCGCTTCCTGGAGTTCAAAGGCGAGTTCGATCAGCAGACCGTTTGCGGCCACCTGAAAATTCAGGGCCGCGCCTGCGGTTTCATCGGCAACAACGGCCCGATCACGCCCAATGGTGCGAGCAAGGCGGCACAGTTCATTCAGCTGTGCGACCAGAGCCAGACACCGCTGCTGTTTTTCCACAACACCACCGGCTTCATGGTCGGCACCGAATCGGAACAGCATGGCGTGATCAAGCATGGCTCGAAATTGATCCAGGCCGTGGCCAATGCGCGGGTGCCGAAACTGACGATTGTGGTCGGCGGCTCCTACGGCGCGGGCAACTACGCGATGTGCGGACGCGGGCTCGATCCACGCTTCATCTTCGCCTGGCCCAACAGCCGTACCGCCGTGATGGGTGGCGCCCAGGCAGGCAAGGTGCTGCGCATCGTCACCGAAGCCAAACAGCTCAAGGACGGCCTGGTGCCCGACCCGAAAATGCTCGACATGCTGGAGCAGGTCACCGCGCAGAAACTCGACAGCCAGTCCACTGCCCTCTACGGCAGCGCCAACCTGTGGGACGACGGGCTGATCGATCCGCGCGACACCCGCACCCTGCTCGGCTACCTGCTGGACATCTGCCACGAAGCCGACGTACGCAGGCTGCAACCCAACAGCTTCGGCGTCAGCCGGTTCTGATCGCCTCGGATCAAAGGAGAACAACAACAATGATCTTCACCCCGGAACACGAAGCTCTGCGCCGCACCGTCCGCCAGTTCGTCGAGCACGAGATCAACCCCCATGTCGATGAATGGGAAAAGGCCGGGCGCTTTCCGATCCACGAGATTTTCCGCAAGGCCGGCGACCTCGGTCTGCTGGGGATTTCCAAGCCGGAAAAATTCGGCGGCATGGGCCTGGATTACAGCTATTCGATCGTCGCGGCCGAAGAGTTCGGCACCATCCATTGCGGCGGCATTCCGATGTCGATCGGCGTGCAGACCGACATGTGCACCCCGGCCCTCGCCCGTTTCGGCTCCGATGAATTGCGCGAAGAGTTCCTGCGCCCGGCCATCACCGGCGAGCAGGTGGGCTGCATCGGCGTCTCGGAAGTCGGCGCCGGTTCCGATGTCGCCGGGCTGAAGACCACCGCGCGCAAGGACGGCGACGACTATGTGATCAACGGCAGCAAGATGTGGATCACCAACTCGCCGAGCGCCGACTTCATCTGCCTGCTGGCCAACACCTCGGACGACAAGCCGCACATCAACAAATCGCTGATCATGGTGCCGATGAACACGCCGGGCATCAGCCTCAGTTCGCACCTGGACAAGCTCGGCATGCGCAGCTCGGAAACTGCCCAGGTGTTTTTCGACAACGTGCGCGTGCCCCAGCGCAATCGCATCGGCCACGAAGGCGCCGGGTTCATGATGCAGATGCTGCAGTTCCAGGAGGAACGCCTGTTCGGTGCGGCCAACATGATCAAGGGCCTCGAATACTGCGTCGACAGCACCATCGAGTACTGCAAGGAGCGCAAGACCTTCGGCAACGCGCTGATCGACAATCAGGTGATCCACTTCCGCCTCGCCGAATTGCAGACCGAAATCGAATGCCTGCGGGCGTTGGTCTATCAGGCCACCGAGCAATACGTGAAAGGCCAGGACGTCACCCGACTGGCCTCGATGGCCAAGCTCAAGGCCGGGCGCCTTGGTCGGGAAGTCAGCGACAGTTGCCTGCAATACTGGGGCGGCATGGGCTTCATGTGGGACAACCCGGTGGCCCGCGCCTACCGCGACGTGCGGCTGGTGTCGATTGGCGGCGGCGCCGATGAAATCATGCTGGGGATCATCTGCAAACTGATGGGCATCCTGCCGGGGAAAAAGAAATGAGCGCCCTGCCCGATTGCCATACGCTGCTGCTGGAACGGCACAACGGCGTGTTGCACATCACCCTCAATCGCCCGGAAAGCCGCAACGCCATGAGCCTGCAAATGGTCGCCGAGTTGCGCGCCGTGCTGGCCAGCGTGCGCGATGACCGCAGCGTTCGCGCACTGGTGCTCAGCGGTGCCGGCGGGCATTTCTGTGCCGGCGGCGACATCAAGGACATGGCTAACGCCCGCGCCCAGGGCAGCGATGCCTATCGCGAATTGAACCGAGCGTTCGGGTCGTTGTTGGAAGAAGCACAGCACGCGCCGCAAGTGCTGATCACGGTGTTGCAGGGCGCGGTGCTCGGGGGCGGCTTCGGGTTGGCTTGTGTCAGCGATATCGCCATCGCCGATCATCAGGCGCAATTCGGTTTGCCGGAAACCAGTCTCGGCCTGCTACCGGCGCAGATCGCGCCGTTTGTGGTGCAGCGCATCGGCCTGACCGAGACCCGACGCCTGGCCCTGACCGCCGCCCGCTTCGACGGCCATCAGGCCCGGCGTCTGGGGCTGGTGCATTTTGTCGAGCAGGATCCACAGGCGCTCGCCGAGCGACTGGATGAAGTGCTCGACCATGTCCTGTGCTGCGCCCCCGAAGCGAATGCCGTGACGAAAAAACTGCTGCTGGCCAGCGCCGGCCAGCCGTCGAGTGAACTGCTGGACGAAGCCGCGCAGTGGTTCAGCGCAGCGGTGACCGGTGCCGAAGGCATCGAAGGCACGATGGCGTTTGTGCAAAAACGCAAACCGAGGTGGGCCCCTTAGAAGCATCGCGGGCAAGCCCGCTCCCACAGTTTTTGTGAGCACCACTGAATCCTGTGGGAGCGGGCTTGCCCGCGATGAGGCCCTTCAATCCACCGCCAACATTCAGGAAAAACCACCATGCCCGTCATCCATAAAATCCTGATCGCCAACCGCGGTGAAATCGCCTGCCGCATCCAGCGCACCACGCAGGCCCTCGGTTATCGCACGGTCGCGGTTTTCAGCGACGCGGACGCCGATGCACTGCACGTGCAGATGGCCGATCAAGCGGTGAACATCGGCCCGGCGCCGGTGCAGCAGTCCTACCTGAACATCCCGGCCATCCTCGACGCCGCCCTCCGCAGCGGCGCCGACGCGATCCATCCCGGCTATGGTTTTCTCTCGGAAAATGCCGAATTCGCCCGTGCCTGCAAACAGGCCGGCCTGACCTTCATCGGCCCCAGCGTCGAAGCCATCGAACTGATGGGCAGCAAACGCCAATCGAAAATCGCCATGCTCGCCGCCGGCGTCCCCTGCATCGCCGGCTATCAAGGTGCCGAGCAGGACGACGCAACCCTGACACGCGAAGCTGAACGCATCGGTTATCCATTGATGATCAAGGCCAGCGCCGGCGGTGGTGGGCGCGGCATGCGGCTGGTGCACAGCGCCGAAGAATTGCCGGCGCAATTGCGCACGGCGCGCTCCGAAGCCTTGAACGGTTTCGGCAGCGATGAACTGATCCTCGAACAGGCGCTGATCGAACCGCGCCATGTCGAAGTGCAGCTGTTCGGCGATCACCACGGCAACCTGATCTACCTCGGTGAGCGCGACTGTTCGATTCAGCGCCGCCATCAGAAAGTCATCGAAGAAGCGCCCTGCCCGGTGATGACCGAAGAACTGCGCCAGGCGATGGGCGAAGCGGCACTCAAGGCCGGGCGTGCGGTGAACTACGTAGGTGCCGGCACCGTGGAATTTTTGCTTGATACCGATGGCCGGTTCTACTTTCTGGAGATGAACACCCGGTTGCAGGTCGAACACCCGGTGACTGAACTGATTACCGGGCTGGATCTGGTGGCATGGCAGCTGTCGGTCGCCGAAGGTCAGCCGCTGCCGCTGACCCAGGCGCAGGTGAAACTCGATGGCCACGCCATGGAAGTGCGCCTCTACGCCGAAGATCCGGCCCAGGGTTTTCTTCCGCAGACCGGGCGTGTCGAAGCCTGGGCGCCGGCACTGGATCGCGGTTCACGGATTGATCACGGCCTGATCGAAGGCCAGTCGATTTCACCGTTCTATGACCCGATGCTCGGCAAACTGATCGCCCACGGCGCTACCCGTGAAGAGGCCCGGCGTAAACTGCTGTGCGCGGTGCAGGACAGCGTGTTGCTTGGCGTGCAAAGCAATCAGCGGTTGCTCGCCAGCCTGTTGCAGCATCCGCAATTCATCAGCGGCGAGTTCGGTACTGGCTTCATCCCTCAACATTTCGCCGATCACGATTGCCTGCACGCCTATTCGCCCAGTGCCGAAGAACTGGCCATCGCGGCGCTGCTGTTTTACCAGGCCGCCGCCCAGCAACACCGCGCCCCGTTGTCCGGATGGCGCAACAACGCCGGTGCGCCGTTGCTCTATCGCATCGGTCTCGACGCCCGCGACTGGAACGTGCAACTGCGCGCCAGCCCGGACAACACGTTTGAAGTGCAGGTTGCGGAGCGCGTCATCGAACTCAAACTCATCGAACACACCGCCGGGGCCGTGACACTGGAGGTCGATGGCCTGCGCCAGCGCCACGCTTATCGCCTGTGCGACGAGCAGCTCTGGCTGTTCACCCACCCCGGCAGCCTGCACCTGGTGGATCGAACTCATGCGGTGATCGACAGTCAGACCAGCGTCAGTTCCGGCACGTTGAAAGCCCCGATGGATGGCGCCATCATCGATGTGCTCGTCAGCGAAGGCAGCCCGGTCAGCAAGGGCCAGCTGCTGGTGGTGCTGGAGGCGATGAAAATGGAGCACCCGCTCAAGGCCGGCATCGACGGCGTGCTCAAGCGGGTGCAGGTCAAGGTCGGCGATCAGGTGAAAAATCGTCAGGTTCTGTTGCAGGTCGAGTAGTCGCCGCGCGCATTCGCAAGGTTTGACTACGCTCTGAATAATCAGGACGCGGAAATCAGGAACCCTGCGATGCCCCATTGGCTGGTCATAGATCTGGAAGCCACCACCGATGAGGGTGGCTGGCCGGTTACGGAAATGGAGATCATCGAGATCGGCGCGACCCTGGTGGATCGCGCGGGTCGCGAGCAGGATCACTTTCAGCGCTTCGTCAAACCGACGCGGCGCCCCTTGTTGACGCCGTTTTGCCGCGAACTCACGCACATCACCCAGGCCAACATCGACGCAGCGCAGCCGTTGAGTGAAGTGTGGCCGGCGTTCGAACGCTGGCTCGGTCAGCACCAGACACGCCTTGAAGGCTGGGCCAGCTGGGGCGATTACGATCGCAAGCAGTTGCTTCAGGAATGGCAGCGACTGCAACTCGACAGCGCCCTGAGCCGGGTGCCGCACATGAATCTGAAACAGCGCTTTGCCAAGGCCCGACGCCTCGAACGGCCCCTGGGCCTCAATGGCGCGTTGCAACTGGCGGGTATGCAGTTCAACGGTCAACAGCACCGGGCGCTGGAAGATGCGCGCAATACCGCACGCCTGTTGCCACTGGTATTGCCACTCTAGACAGATGACGACGCCCGGAGCCTTGTGCATACTGGCCGCCCCTTTTTGACCCTTTTAAGCCCTTTTCGAGAGGAATCGCCCATGTTTAAAGTCAACGAGTACTTCGACGGCACCGTCAAGTCGATCGCTTTTGGCACTGCTGAAGGCCCTGCGACCATCGGCGTCATGGCCCCGGGCGAATACGAATTCGGCACCAGCCAGCGTGAAATCATGCACGTGGTTTCGGGCGCACTGACCGTCAAACTGCCGGACAGCAGCGAATGGGAAACTTTCGCTGCCGGCAGCCAGTTCAACGTGCCAGCCAACAGCAAGTTCCAGCTGAAAGTGGCCGTCGACACCGCCTACCTGTGCGAATACCGCGGCTGAAACCCCGGTTTCCTGCGGTCATGAAAAATGCCCGTGTCCAAGGACACGGGCATTTTTCGTTTCAGGAGCGGTTATTCGAGGATTTCCACCGGCATGCCGATTTCAAGCCGGCCATTGCTGTCATTGACCAGGTTCTGGCCAAACATCGCGCCGTCGGCCTGGGCGCGAGTCTTCTGTAAGGTTGCCAGCGGCTCGCGGTCAGCGCTGCGCTCACCAGTCTGCGGATCGATCGTGGTGAGAATGCACCGCGAGCAGGACTTGACCACGCGGAACTCGACATCGCCGATCCGAATCCGCTTCCAGCCATCCTCGGCGTAAGCATCACTGCCTTCGATCACCAGATTCGGCCGGAACCGCAGCATTTCCAGAGGGCGCCCGACTTCCTGCGACAGGTGTTGCAGTGATGCCTCACCAATCAGCAACAGTGGAAAGCCGTCGGCGAACGCCACTTGATCGTCGTCGTTGCCGTACCCGGCCTGAGTCGTACGAGCGCGTTCAAGCGGCACTTGCACCAGGCGCGTCGGTTTACCGATGAAATCGCTGACCCAACGGGCCGCCTCTTCACCGGCATCCGGTACGCGCAAGGTATCGCGCCAGATGGTTACGCCACGCAGGTCATCGTCGCTGCCGGGCAAAGCGACATCGATTGCCGAGTGCCCCGGCGCGCTGAGCGTCAGGCCACCGCTGGCGTTCCACAGCGCCGAGAGCTGGCTCATTTTCGCTTCGGCACGCTGGGTCAGGAATCGCCCGCTGGCCTCGTCCACCAGCATCCAGCGTCGGTCGCCCTCAAGCCCCAGTTTGTCCAGGCCGATCCCTTGCAGGACCTCGCCCTTTGCGGATTTCAACGGGTAACGATAAAGCGCGCTCAGACGCAGCATGGCCAGCTCCCTGGTGGGTCAAAAACGCCACCCTATACGAGCTTTGTCAGCGAATCAAAGGCTGACGCGAGGTCAGCCTCGACAGGTTGATCAGGCCGGTACTTCGTCGAGCATCAGACGCTGGCGCACAACGTCGACCAATTTGTCCGGCTGGAACTTGGAGAGGAAATTGTCGCACCCGACCTTCTTCACCATCGAATCGTTGAAGCTGCCGGACAGCGAAGTGTGCAGCACCACATACAGGCCACGCAGGCGCGGATCGTTGCGGATTTCGGTGGTCAGGCGATAGCCGTCCATCTCCGGCATTTCGGCGTCGGTGAACACCATCAGCAGTTTGTCGGTCATGTTCACCCCGGTGTCGGCCCAGGCCTTGAGCATGTTCAGGGCTTTGAGGCCGTCGCTGGCGATGTGCATCTTCACGCCCAACTGGCCGAGGGTGTCGCGCAATTGCGAGAGCGCCACGTTGGAGTCGTCCACCAGCAACACTTCGCGGCCACGGGCGCGTTCCAGCACCGGGTCGTCCAGTTTGTCGCGGGAGACCTTGGCGTTGTACGGCACGATTTCGGCGAGGACTTTCTCGACGTCGATGATTTCCACCAGTTGATCGTCGACCTTACTGATGGCTGTCAGGTAATGCTGGCGACCGGCACTGGTCGGTGGCGGCAGAATGGCTTCCCAGTTCATGTTGACGATGCGATCCACGCCACCGACGAGGAACGCCTGCACCGAACGGTTGTACTCGGTAACGATGATCGTGCTGTTCGGGCCCGGCACCAGCGGACGCATGCCGATCGCCTGGGACAGGTCGATCACTGGCAGCGTCTGGCCACGCAGGTTGACCACACCGCAGACAAACGGGTGACGCTGGGGCATCAGGGTCAGCTTCGGCAGTTGCAGGACTTCCTGAACCTTGAACACGTTGATCGCGAACAATTGGCGTCCGGCCAGTCGAAACATGAGAATTTCCAGGCGATTCTCACCCACCAGTTGCGTGCGTTGGTCTACCGTGTCGAGAATGCCGGCCATCAATGACTCCTGGGCTTGTTCTGATGAATTCACTATTGGGGGTTATCGGCTGAATCTGGCGGATCTTGATCCCGTCACAAATCACCAACAAAATGCCATGCACAAGCATTGATGTCACATTAACATCATGCTTTACTGGCTCGGTGAAATCATCTGCTACATTCTCTTCGGCGCGACCCCGATTTGCGCCACAGGTTCCCGTGCCTAAGGGAATCCCCTAGTGACAATCAGGCCCAACCTGATGTTCGCGATATCCAATAGCCATTAATGTGACGCCATTCTCATTGCATGAACGGAGTCAGGCTATTGTGTGCGATCGCAGTTCAGTGGAAACACATCCTCTTGAAACCCCAGGTCTGTGCCAATGCACACCGGGGCGCGGTCTCGCGACGGTTCACGATCGTCGACACACACGGCATTCCCTCATCAGACATGACGTGGTGGAGATAAGCATGCCGAACGACCGTAGTGACTGGGCGCAGCGGTTCCCCGAATTTCTCGTCGAGGCTGAAACGCTCCTGGCCAAGTCTGAAGAATGCCTCAGTCACTTGCAGCTGATCAGCAATGACAGGGACGCGATTGACTGCATGCTCAGTACTCTACTCAAATTGGCAAACAAGGCCGATGCCCTGGCACTTGAGGCGATATCCGAATTTTCCCTGCACCTGCATGGCCTGCTCACCCAGGTTCAGGATCATGTGGATCTGCATGCGCAGGCCCTGGAAGCACTGAAAGACTGCTTCACCCTGATGGCCTGGCAACTGGAACTGGTTGACCCAAGTACCGGCCAATTGGGCTTGGATGAAAGCGAGCAGGCGTCGCTGATCGAAGCCTTTGCCTGCCAGGTCGGCCAGACCCACTTTCAATTGCCGCACACTGGCAAGTCCCTGACCCTCGTAGCCTGGTCGGAACGGCAAGCGTAATCGGGCACGCCTTGGGCCGTTTGAGCCGGTCAGCTTTCGCAGTCGAATGTCGCTAATGAATAGTTCATGCCTGCCTGCGACACCCCCCAATAAATAATTACGCTCACTGAATGCAGACTACCCTCTGCTGATATCAGGGTTTTCCTGTGTAAAAGAAAACTTGCGACCGCATCGATAATTATCGGATCAGGTATTTCAACTTTCCATTATGGAACCTTCGTCCAACATGGCCTGTTTCCTGACTCTTTGGACATATAGGCCAAACGCGACCAACGGTATGTTAAGTGGTATTATGCCGCCCGTTAGTTGTTTCAGTTAATGGCATTGTGACTTCGATGATCGGTCACCACCGAACTTGTCGCTCAATTATCGATCACTGAACCATTTTGAAATCAACAACCTGAATGACAGTTTTCCAGACAGAGACCGCCAGCCCTTCTGACCGGTCTGCCCGCAGCGAACATCCATTGGCTCCATCCGCTATGTACGCCAGCCTCAAGTCAATCACCACATGGCCTCCCTCCCGAAAAAATGCCCGCAGGTTCACACTTCTGCTGTGTACAGGTTCGGCTCTGGGCAGTCTGTTGACCTATGGATTGTCAGCGCAGCTGCCGCTCGGCCTGCTGCTGATCAATGTGGCGGCTGCGGGCTGCGTCTGGACACAACATCGCCTGTCGCGCAAATCCATCAAGTTCCAGCCTCAGGAACTGGCCGACCGTTTGCTGGAAGTCCAGGAAAACGAGCGCCATCGCCTGAGCCGTGAACTGCATGACGATATCGGCCAGTTGCTGACGGCCGCCAAACTGCAAAGCGAATGGCTCAAGCGTCGCTTGCCCGCGGACATGCAGGAACACTGTTCGGTACTTTGCGAGACGCTGGAAGAAACCCTCAATAAAGTGCGCGACGTTTCGGCCATTCTCAACCCACGGCAATTGACCAGCCTTGGTCTGGAAGCGAGCCTGCGTGCACACCTGCTCAAGGTACTGACCAATACTTCGGTGCACTGGAGTCTGGACTGCCAGCAGCGCCTGAATGGAATCCCCGAAGAAATGGCCGTCGCCGCCTTTCGCATCACTCAGGAAGCGGTGACCAACATCCTTCGCCACGCGCAGGCCAAAAACCTGTTGATCCGCGTGCAACGCCTGCCGCAGGGTCTGACCCTGCTGATCAGCGATGATGGTCTGGGATTTTCCCCGGCGGCCAATCCAGGTCGTGAAGGACAACGGGGCATGGCCGGGATGGCCGAACGCATCGAGCAACTGGGCGGCACACTCAGTGTGACCAGCGAGCCCGGCAAAGGTACTCAAATCGAAGCACTATTCCCCTGGGCGCCCCGTGCACTCGAGCGGGCCAGTACGAATAAGGTTATGCGTTGACTTGTAACTTACTTCTGGTGGATGACCACTCGCTGATCAGGGCCGGCGTGCGCGCCCTGGTACTGGATATTCCCGGTTATGCGGTTATCGGCGAGGCCAATGACGGCTCGCAGTTGCTTGAGATGGTCGAGCTGCTGTCTCCCGATATCGTATTGCTGGATATTTCCATGAAAGAAACCGGCGGTCTGGAGGCCCTGCAACGGCTCAGACGCGTACGCCCGCACGCCAAAGTGCTGATTCTGTCGATGCACACCGACCCCGCGCTGATCATGCAGGCGCTGGAGTCCGGTGCTCACGGCTATCTGCTCAAGGACACCACGGCCACCGAGCTCGAACATGCACTGGAAGCGCTGCGCAACAACGAGCGCTACTTGAGTCCTGCCATCGCCCATACCGTGATCAATCAGGCACTGACCCGTAATCTCAAGCAGCAGCCGGAAGTCGCCGAATCACACAACCTGACGGCTCGCCAGCTGGAAATCCTGCGCTTGATCGTGCGTGGCAAATCCACACGGGAAATCGCCAATGGGCTGGGCCTGAGCATCAAGACCGTGGAAACCCACCGTTCGCAGATCATGAAACGCCTGCAGATCTACGATGTGGCGGGCCTGGTGCTGTTTGCCGTGCGTGAACAGATCATCAGTCTGGACGACTGAGTCGAGGCGTTGCGCTCAACAGCGGCGAATCCTTCGGCAGATGCACACGCAACGCCCCGGCGCGCGCCGCAAACCGCAAACTTTCGCCCTCCAGTGGCTCGCCGTCGAGATTGATGTAAAGCCCTTCGGCGACCTTGATTTCAACCCATGGCAAACGGGCGCGCACAAACATGTTGTCGATGCCGAAGCCGTCGCTGAGCAGATTTTTCAGCGTGCCAACCAACTCCTGCGGCGCCGGCAGGATGCTGATATCCAAGAGACCGTCGTCCACCAGCGCTTCGGGGCACAACACGTGTCCGCCGCCGGCCTGACGACCATTTCCGATACCAAGAGCCAGCAACTCGCCCTGCCAATGAAAATCCGGCCCCTGCAATTCACCGTAAGCGGCATGCAGTTCACTGAACCGCGTCAAACCGGTGAACAGATAGGCTGCACCACCCAACACCTTTTTCAGATCTTCCGACGTATTGGCCGTTACCTGGCTGCCGAATCCTCCAGTCGCCATGTTCAGGAAGATCTGCCCGCCGACTTCACCCAGATCGATATCGTGGGCGGGCGCTTCAAGCAACTCAAGCGCCTCGGCCGGCTCCAGCGGAATACCCGCCGCGTGGGAAAAGTCGTTGGCAGTTCCCAGCGGTAAAAGCACCAGAGCGGCTTTTCCCGGCTGGGCCGCCAGCGCTTCGGCAATGTCACGCAGAGTGCCATCTCCACCACCGGCGATGATCTGGCGATATCCCGCCGCCAGCGCCTCCGTTACCAGTCGCTGGGCATCGCCAGCTTCCCAGGTCAGGCGCACAGCCAGTTCCCAGCCCTGCTTTCGCTTGTTCTCGACAGCGGCACGAACCGCCTCGTTGAGTGCCTGCTTGCCATGCAGGATCAACAATGCCTTGCGTTCACTCATTTCGATTACTCCCGGAATTGAATCAGTACAAGATATCTTGACCCTCAGCGCGGGTAAAAAAGTCGCACGCCTTCTGATTAATTCCTGAAGCCAGTCCTGCCCGTCCTACATAACCGGTAATTTTTCGTACAGAACATAAGGAATCAGCTCAATTGACCAAGCCTGGTCATTGGTAGAACGTGTGGCGGCGTCAGCAATCTTCAATTCACTTACACAAGGATGTGCATGTAATGAGTGCATACAGTTTCAGGACTTTCGACAATTTGCATTCCGGCATTTGCCCACAAAACCCCATCACATCAGGCGGGTGTTTCCATGCAAAGCCATGAAGCAAGAGTATCCGTGAGTCCGGTTGCCTCTCTCTCCGACAGTCGCGCCAGTATTAAAGACGAATTCAAATGCAACGCCAGAAATACTGGAGAAAACGATATGGAAACGCGCGTCATCGAGCTGGAAACCCACCTCAAGTACATTCGACGTGACATGGACGAAGTCAGAGGCGACGTCAAAGCCATCAAACACCGTCTTGCCTACTCGGCAGGTGCGACAGCGATGGTGCTCGGACTGCTGGGCTGGATTGCCAACAGCCGGTTTGATCAGCTCGTCACACTGCTCGGCCGTTGACCCGTTGAAAGGCAGGCATCGTTTAGCGACTGTGCCTGCCTTTCAAATGCCTGCAATCAATCGAGAAGCTCGCTGAGTGGAATGAATGGCACCTGGTCTCCCTTGGCCAAGACTCGCCCTTCCTGCACTTCCACCAACCCCTCGGCCCAGGCAGCGCTGCGCAGAACACCCGAACTCTGGTTACGGTAGATAATCGCCAGTCCCTGCTCCAGGCGACCACGCAGAAATTCACGACGGTTACCGGCCTGAGGCCAGACAAATCCTGCTGGGACTGAAAACTTCAGCGGCTCGACATCCTGCACGCCTTGGCGACGCAACAGGTAAGGTCGGGTCAACAAGGCAAAAGTCACCAGTGTCGAGGCAGGATTTCCCGGCAATCCAATCACCGGAACGCCACGAAAATGTCCGACCGTCAGCGGCTTGCCGGGTTTGATTGCCAGTTTCCAGAGGGTCAGCTCACCCTCTTCCCTCAATGCAATTCCAAGGAAATCCGCTTCTCCGACCGATACGCCACCGGTCGACAGAATAAGGTCTACATTCTGCAGCTCTCCAAGTCGCTCACGGGTGATGTACAGGTCATCAGGCAGAATACCGGCATCCACCACTTCACATCCCAAACGCTGCAACCAGCTGCACAACAACACCCGATTGCTGTTGTAGATCTGTCCCGGCCCCAGTGTTGTGCCCGGTTCGACTAATTCGTTCCCCGTGGACAGCACCGCCACACGAACCCGGCGAACCACTTCGAGCTCTGCACAACCCAGCGATGCGGCCAGCCCCTGTTCGATCGGACCCAGCCGGGTTCCGGCGGCCAGGACCAATTCCCCGACAGTCGTTTCCTGCCCTTGCGGGCGAATGTTCTGCCCTGCCACCATCGTTTCGATGAACCTCACGCGCTCATCGGCATGAATCTCGACGTTTTCCTGCATCTCGACACAGTCGGCACCCGCAGGCACCGGCGCGCCGGTAAAGATCCGGGCACAGGTACCCGGCTTCAAGGGCTCGGGCGCCTGTCCGGCAAAGATCTTCTGACTGACCGGCATCGGCTCGCCGGTCCAGTCGGCCAGATTCAAGGCATAACCGTCCATGGCGCTGTTCGGCCATGGCGGCAGATCCAGTGTCGAAACCAGATCCTGCGCCAGCACCCGCCCTTGAACCTGCGCCAGTGGCAAACACTCGCTCTCGACAATCCGCGAGCCCTCGGCCATTTCCAGCAACCGCGCCAATGCCGCTTCGACAGGCATCAGGCTGCCGGTCTTGCCCGGCTTACCCACGGGATTCACAAGGCGCCGCCTGTTTCAGATGAGTGACGAAATTGCACGGGCGGTGACGTGAGTCCAGTTGCTCGGCGAGTATGCCGTCCCAACCGGTACGGACCGCGTTGGTTGAACCTGGCAGGCAGCAGACCAGCGTGCCATTGGCCAGTCCCGCCAAAGCCCGGGATTGCACGGTGGAGGTGCCGATGTCGGCCACCGAGATCTGGCGGAACAGCTCACCAAAACCATCAACCTGCTTGTCCAGCAGGCAAGCGACCGCTTCCGGGGTGCTGTCGCGGCCGGTGAAACCGGTTCCGCCGGTAATCAGCACCACTTGCACGACGTCATCGGCAATCCACTGAGCGACTTGCGCACGGATTTTGTACAGGTCATCTTTGAGCAGCACCCGCTGCGCCAGATGGTGACCTGCGGCCATCAAGCGGTCGACGAAGACCTGACCGGAAGTATCGGTTTCCAGGGTTCGGGTGTCGCTGACCGTCAGCACCGCGATATTGAGTGGTGCGAAAGGCACATCAGCCTTGGCTTTCATAGGCTCGTCCAGTTGTAGGAGAAACAGCCCGGTGTTATATCACAGCGCCCCCTTTTTACGCCGCCCCTGCGGAGAGCTGCCATGACCTCGAACACGCCATTATCACCCTGCTCCGTCCTGCTGCTGGCGGGTGGACGCGGTCAGCGAATGGGCGGACAGGACAAGGGACTTGTGCAATGGCACGGTGAACCGCTGATTGCGCATCTGCAGCGCAAGGTTCGTCCGATGACAGATGATCTGATCATTTCGTGCAACCGCAATCGTGAGCGCTATGCACCCTTTGCCGACCAACTGGTGAGCGATGACGAGGAAGATTTTCCCGGCCCGCTGGCTGGAATACTTGCGGGTCTGAAAGCCGCTCGCCACCCCCATCTGCTGGTGCTGCCCTGCGATGTGCCGCGAATCGATCTTGCGCTGTTGCGAGACATGCGCGAGGCGGCCGGTCTGAATCCTGAAAAACCTTTAATGTTGCGACATGACGAACATTGGGAGCCCCTGCTTTGCGTGATTCCCGCGGCACTCCTGCCCGCATTCGAAAGAGCCTGGAACGCGGGAGAACGCAGCCCCGGCCGGCTGATGCGCGACCTTGATGCCCAGGCCCTGATTTGCCCTGACAACGACCCACGCCTGGCTAACCTCAACACCCCTGAACTGTTGAGTTCACACAACACTGTGTCAGACTGACAGCATTCAAGGAACTTGCACGCCTTGTATACGTCTCAAGCTCAGTAACCAAAAGAATTTCCCTTCGGAGACACACTCATGACTCAACGGACCCTCGCCACTTTCATGCTCGCACTGGGCCTCGCCACCCTCGCCGGTTGCGCTTCGCCAACAGTGATCACCTTGAATGACGGTCGCGAAATCCAGGCTGTCGACGCCCCCAAGTATGATGAAGATTCGGGCTTCTACGAATTCGAACAACTGGACGGCAAGCACACTCGCATCAACAAGGATCAGGTTCGTACTGTCAAAGAGCTCTGATTTTTCAGTTCGACACCCGATACAGAAAAGCCCGCAATATGCGGGCTTTTTCGTATCTCACCGAAAAGGATCGATGTCGGGATCACCAATCCAGCGTTATGCGGCTCTCGAACTCACGGGGCTCTCCCGTAACCGGATCAATGAACCGCAGGCCTTGCGCCAGGAGTTTCAGCGGATTGGCATAATCATCCACCGCGTCTTTGAGCACTTCAGGGTAAAACGGATCATTGCAGATGCTCGCCCCGAGCGCCGTCATGTGTACCCGCAGCTGATGCTTCTTGCCGGTTACCGGATAGAGGCCGTACCGCCATAGGTCACCATTCTTTTCACGCACCTCCACCGCCGTTTCGGTGTTACTCACACCCGGCCCTTCCTGCATGCGGAAAAACGGTTCGCCATCGATCATGCGACTCTTGTGCACCAACGGGAATTCCAGCCCGGGCAGCGCGGCAGCAATGGCCTCATAGCGCTTCTCGATCTGCCGCGTCGGGAACAGCGACTGATACGCCGACCGCGTCTGCGGGTTGGCAGAGAAAATCACCAGCCCAGCCGTGTGCCGGTCAATCCGGTGCAGCGGCACCAGATGAGGATTGTCCAGACGCCGGATCAACCGGCGAAGCAACGTCTGTTCGACGTACTCGCCTGCCGGGGTCACAGGAAGGAAATGCGGCTTGTCCGCCACCACCAGATGATCGTCCGCATACAGGATCGACTCGACTACCGGGATCGGCTTTTCATCCGGCACTTCTCGAAAGTAGTGAATACGCAGCCCTTCTTTGTAGGGCAAATCCAGCGCGATTGGTTGGCCGTGGCCATCAAGCACCCGCCCCCGGGCGATTCGATCCAGCCACTGGTCGCGCCCGATGGCACTGAAATGCTCACACAGACAGTCGAGCACTGTCCGCCAGTTACCGGGGGGCAGATAAAGCGTGCTGGCCTGATTCTGTGCGGCGGAAAACGTGGGCGTACTGGACATATGGAGAACTCGAACCCTCAAAGCAGAACGGCATTATCCAACACCGAACGCAGCAGACCTAGCGCAGAATCAGGCGGGGATCGATTTGAGCGCCGCCGCCTCGGTGAACTCTTTGAGCCAGCGCAACACATCCACGGCCTCCCAGCGGCCCGGATCGTACAAGGCGTACAGAAGTCCCTGATATCCGACCACATCCAGTTGCTTGTGATAGCCGGCACGCTGGAACAAGGCTTCGATCTCGGCAAAACACGTATTGAAATGCAGCTTGTTGAAGGGTGTCTTGCCTTCCGTGACCAGACCGTCCAGGCGCAATTCGCGGACGGCCTCGCTCACCACGTCAATCGACATCCCGTTCACGCTGCTTTTCAACTGTTCGACATTGACCACGGTTGCTCCCTCTGACATCCGGCTTGCCCTGATGAATGCCCGAGAACGGCATGGCAGGCCAACCCAATTACTGTATGCGCATACAGTAACCGAATAACCCGAACAGTGCCAAGCCGTGATTAAGCGAAGGTGGCGGACGCCATCAATGCAGAAAAGAAAAAAACCTCAACGCAGGAAGGCCACCACCTGATCGGCACTGAATGGCCATCCCAGTTCCGCGCCGGTATCGACCCTGCGCAAGACCGGGATCCGCAGGCTGTAGGCCTCGAACCACGATTCATCGTCAGCAATATCCACCAGCTCAACCAGCAGACCATGCTCGACAAACGGCATCAGTTCGGCCTCCGCGACTTCACACAAATGGCACCCCAGGGTGCCGAACAACTGGCATTCAGGAAGCATGTGCGCTCAACCCCAAAAATCGAGTGATCATTCTAGGCTTGCCCGCAAAGCCCGTCGACCCACCCTCCGGGTTCGATCCCGCCCCTCGTAAAACCCTGATGTAAATCAGCCCACAAAATCGCCATTTACGCGATGCTCCGGTGTTTTTTACCTCTACGCTTGAAGAGCCTGACCTGTCCCGGAGTGTCTTGTGTTTGCCAATCTGCTGATCATTCTGGCGTCGTCCCTGGTGATGATTGCCCTGTTCCGACGCCTGCGCCTGCCCCCTGTGCTGGGCTACCTGTGCGTGGGGTTGATGGTCGGGCCGAAGGCGTTCGACTGGATCAATGAAAGCGAACACTTGCCGGATCTTGCCGAACTGGGCGTGGTGTTTCTGCTGTTTTCCCTGGGGCTGGAATTCTCTCTGTCGAAAATGATTGCCCTGCGCCAGGTGGTTTTCCGTCTGGGCAGCCAGCAGGTGCTGGTCACCACTCTTCTGCTGGGAGGCGTGCTGATGCTGCTGGGCATGCCGGCCATACCGGCCTTGCTGCTGGGCGCCGGCCTGTCGCTGTCATCCACGGCGATTGTGACCAAGGAATTGGGTAGTCTCGGCGAAATCTTCAGCAGCCACGGCCAGAACGCCGTCGGCGTTCTGTTGTTTCAGGATGTGGTAGCCGTATTGCTGCTCACGCTGGTGCCGGTATTCGCCGGCAGCAGTGATCAGGCCTGGTACTGGGCGCTGCCCCTGACCTTGTTGAAGACCGTATTGCTGTTTTTCGGTTTGTTGCTGGCCAGCCGCTGGCTGCTGCCCCGCCTGTTCCAGGAAGTCGCGGCGTCGCGCTCGCCGGAGCTGTTCGTGCTGCTGGCCCTGGTGATCGTATTGCTGACAGCCTGGCTGACCCACCTGCTGGGCCTGTCTCCGGCCCTCGGCGCGTTCCTCGCGGGCATGCTGCTGGGCGAGAGCCATTACCGGCATCAGATCGAGGCCGATATCCGGCCGTTTCGCGACATTCTGCTGGGACTGTTTTTCGTCAGCATCGGCATGCTGATCGACCTGCAACTGTTCGCCAGCCACAGCCTGCTGATTATCGGCATGACTCTGGGATTACTGGTTATCAAAGGTCTGGTGGTGGCGCTGTTGGTGAAATGGCGCGGCAGCGACAGTGAAACGGCCTGGCGCAGCGGCCTTGCCCTCGCCCAGGGCGGTGAGTTCTGCTTCGCCCTGATGGCGCAGATGCAACAGACACGGCTGCTCCCCGCCGAACTCGGTGCCCTGCTGCTCGCCGCCACGTTCTGCTCGATGCTGCTGACACCCCTGCTGTTACGCGCCGCTCCACGCATCGCCGCCGCCCTGCACCGCAAGCCCAATCAGGAAGCACAGATCGAGGAAATCAGTGCCCTCAATGCCGGGTTCGACGGGCATGTGGTGATCTGTGGCTACGGCCGTGTCGGTCAGTCGATCGGACGCTTCATGCGCAATGCCGGGCAAACCTACGTCGCGCTGGACAACGATCCGGTGCGGATACAGGAAGCCGCCACCGCCGAACGCGACGTCCACTACGGCGATTCAACCCGCGGCGATCTTTTGATCGCCGTCGGCTTATTGCGCGCCAGATTGCTGGTGATTGCCGTGGACCAAGCCGACGTGGCCCTGCGGGTTCTCAAGGAGGCCCGACGCCTCAACCCGACAGTGCCGATCCTGGTGCGCACCCGGGACGACAGCCAGTCGGCCGAGTTGAAAGCAGCCGGCGCCAGCGAAGTGGTGCCGGAACTGCTGGAGTCGAGCCTGATGCTCGGTTCCCACGCCCTGATCCTGCTTGGGTTTCCCGCGCACCGGGTGCAGGAGAAAGTCGATCAGGTGCGCATTGATCGTTATCGCCTGCTTCACGGTTTTTACCCCGGAGCCGACGATGAAGAGACCTAGTCCTGGCTCACCGCGCCGATCTTGTGCAGCGACAGGTCAGCGCCGTAGTACTCCTGTTCCTGGCTCAGGCGCAGACCATGCAGCGCCTTGATCGAGCCGTACACGGCGAAACCGCCGATCAACGCCACCGCCACTCCAAGGGCGGTGCCGATCAACTGGCTGATCAGGCTGACACCGCCGAGCCCACCCAGCGCGGTCGAGCCGAAAATCCCGCAGGCAATGCCGCCCCATACGCCACACAGACCGTGCAATGGCCAGACACCCAGCACATCGTCGATCCGCCATTTGACCTGCGCCGCCGTGAAGCACCAGACAAACAGGGCACCGGCAATCGCGCCGGTCATCAGCGCGCCGACCGGGTGCATCAGGTCGGAACCGGCGCACACCGCCACCAACCCGGCCAACGGGCCGTTGTGCAGGAAGCCCGGATCGTTGCGCCCGACGATCAACGCCGCCACCGTGCCGCCGACCATCGCCATCAGCGAGTTGACCGCCACCAGTCCGCTGACCCCTTGCAGAGTCTGCGCGCTCATTACGTTGAAGCCAAACCAGCCGACGATCAGAATCCACGAACCCAAGGCCAGAAACGGAATGCTCGACGGCGCGAACGCGACCAGCTTGCCGTCACGATAGCGTCCGTTGCGCGGCCCGAGCAGCAGCACTGCCGCCAACGCCAGCCAGCCGCCCATGGCATGCACCACCACCGAACCTGCAAAGTCATGGAAAGCGGCGCCAAACTGCGCGGTCAGCCAGGCTTGCAGACCGTAGTTGCCGTTCCAGATCATCCCTTCGAAAAACGGGTAAATGAACGCTACGATCAGCGCCGTGGCGCACAGTTGCGGCACAAACCGCGCCCGCTCGGCGATGCCGCCGGAAATGATCGCCGGGATCGCCGCCGCGAAGGTCAGCAGGAAGAAAAACTTCACCAGTCCATAACCATGATCGGCACTGAGCACCGCCGCCGGTTGCAGGAAGGTCACTCCATACGAAAGCCAATAGCCTATAAAGAAATAGGCGAGGGTCGACACCGCGAAGTCGCTGAGAATCTTCGACAGTGCGTTGACCTGGTTTTTCTGGCGAACCGTTCCGACCTCCAGAAACGCGAAACCGGCGTGCATGGCCAGAACCATGACTGCACCGATCAGAATGAACAACGTATTGGAACTGTGAACCAGCGTGTCCACAGCGCTTTGCAGATTTTCCATGAGGAGGCAGACCCGAGGCTGAAAAAGGCACCAAAGCGGTTCATGCGCACATTTCATGCACCAAGTTGCGACCACGCAGTCACTGATCCGGTGGGTCAGTGAACCGCTTTGGCGCACAAGGTCGATGGGCTGACATGAACCTTCATCATCCGGGCCTTGCTCTGCCCGGCTTCGCGCCCGGCAACAGCGCACTGCCACCGATCGACGCACCACGACACAGCAAAAGTTGTACCAGCCATTTGCACTGAACCTTCACTCTTGGCTCATACTCGAACGCTTCAGAACACCGCTTCAGAACGCCACTTACGGAGATCCCCCATGGCCAGCATCAAGGCAAAGACTGCTCAAGAAATCCTGATGAACGACTTCCAGACCCTGGTCAGCGACACTGAACGCTTGCTGGAGCACACCGCCACGCTGGCCGGTGATCAGGCTGACGAGCTGCGCGAACAGATCCACGAAAGCCTGCTGCGCGCGCGGGAAACCTTGAAGCTGACCGAAGACACCCTGCGCGAGCGCGGTCAGGCGGCGGTCACCGCGACCGAGGAATATGTGTCGGCCAACCCTTGGCAATCGGTGGGCATTGCTGCTGGCGTCGGCTTCCTGATTGGCCTGCTGGCCACGCGGCGCTGATCATGTCGATCGGTGAATCCGGCCCGAACTCGGGCACCGCCTCCTCCACGCGTCGTCTGGGTGCTGCCGTTCTCGGTCTGCTGCACAGCCATGTCGAGTTGTTCGGCATCGAACTGCAGGAACAGAAAGCACGCACCGTCAGTCTGTTGCTGTTCGCCGGCCTGGCGCTGGTGTTTGCGCTGCTGTTGCTGGTCGGCCTGTCGACCCTCGTACTGATCGTGTTCTGGGATACGTATCGCCTGGCTGCAATCATTGGTCTGTGCGTGTTCTACACCCTGGCGGCAATCTTTTGCGCGCTGCGTCTGAAGGCCGCAATCTTCGATGAATCCTCGCCCTTCCACGGCACGCTGGAAGAACTGGCCAATGACCGGGAGCGCCTGCTGCCATGAGCCTGCCTGAACTTCCGCACAACAGCTCACGCCGGGAAATGCGCAAGGCACTGATCCGTCTGCGCATGGAAATGCATCGTCAGGAAATCCGCCACGAAACCGGCCAGGTACTGCAACCTCTGCAACGCATGCGTGGCATGACGCAAAACCTGCAGGGCGGTTTCGGCATCAAGCACGCGCCGTTATGGGGCGTGGCGGCCGTGACGCTGCTGGGCTTCATCACCGGTAAAGGGGCCAAAAACGGTGGTGTCGGCGGCTTGACCCGCCTGATCCGCCTCGGCACCAGCCTCGCTCCGCTGATCAAGCTGGTCATGCAGAGTTCGAACAAGCGCTGAAACCCTCGCATCTGGCTGCATTCTTGCAACACCAGCGGGATTGAATCTCTTATCCGGAGGTTCAATCCCGCTTGCCTATCCGGCCGGCAGAATTCGACCAGAACAAGAACGACAAGGAGGCCCCGTGATCGACGGGCAACCGCTCGCCTGCTTTCAACCCTTCATCGATACCGCCACCGGACGCATTGCCGGCGTCGAGGCACTGGGTCGTCTGCGTCAGGCCGATGGCCAACTGGCATCCGTCGGACCGCTGTTCGCCGACCCGCGTACACCGGCCATCGCGCTGCGCCGACTGGATCGGCAGATACGCGACAACGCGCTGAGCCGATTGCACGAAGCACCGCCGGACTGGTTTCTCAGCCTGAACATGTCACCGCGCTGGATCAGTCGCTTGCGGGCCGACCAGGCACTGCCGAGCCTGAAACAGCTCGCCCGGCATGGTATCGACCCGCAACGGATTGTTTTCGAGATCACCGAACTCGGCGGTAACAGTCAGCGCCTGAGCGAAGTCGTGACACGCTATCGCGATGCCGGCGCCCGGATCGCCATCGACGATTTTGGCGCCGGTTATTCGCAGCTCGATCGAGTGCTGGCGCTGCAACCGGACATTCTCAAACTCGACATGCGCCTGTTTCAGGCGGCCGCACTGGGCGGGCCAAGCAGCGACGTGGTCAAGGCCCTCGCGCAAATGGCCGAAAAAACCGGTTGCTGGATCATTGCCGAAGGCGTGGAAACCGACGCGCAACTGAATTTTGCGCTGGAATGTGGATCGCGCTACGTTCAGGGTTTTCTGTTCGCCCGGGCACAGGAGGCGCTTTTCGGTACCAATGACTTCGTTGAACGCTTCGCCGGCCTGCGCCAGTCGTATGTGCGTCAGAAGCTGGCCGAACGCAGCAAATGGATGTTCATGCGCCAGCAACTCAGTGAACTCATGACCATCCTGCAAACCTGGGCCCAGGCCCGCGCCCCGCTCAGTGCCCTGCCGCAACTCGACGCCTTTCCCTGGCTGCTGCGTTTTTACCAATGCGACCGTCACGGCACCCAACTGACGCCGAACCTGGAATGGCGCTCCAGCGGCTGGGTCGCCGACAATCGCTACCTGGGTCACAACTGGTCGTGGCGACCGTACTTCTATCATCTGCTGGCTGAGGGCTGGGAAGAACGGCGACTGACCCTTTCCAACACCTATCGCGATGCCACCAGCAATCAATATTGCCTGACCGCCGGACAGTTTTTCGATAACGGCGAGCGCCTGCTGCTGATCGACATCGATGCGGCGGGCTTGTAGTTGCGCTTGCAGATGCCAGCCTGAACCGGGAAGCTAGGGAACCAGTCACCCGACGGAGAGAATCAGCCTTGGATTGGCATACCCTGCTCAACCGCGAACGTCTCGGCAAACCGCTGCACAGCCCGCAGGAACTTGGCCGCAGCCCGTTCCATAAAGACCATGACCGCATCATCTTCTCCGGTGCCTTCCGCCGCCTGGGGCGCAAGACCCAGGTGCATCCGGTGTCGAGCAACGACCACATTCACACGCGCCTGACCCACTCGCTGGAAGTCAGTTGCGTCGGCCGTTCGCTGGGCATGCGCGTCGGCGAAACCCTGCGCCGCGCCCTGCCCGAATGGTGCGAACCTAGCGATCTGGGCATGGTGGTCCAGTCGGCCTGCCTGGCGCACGATATCGGTAATCCACCGTTCGGCCACTCCGGCGAAGACGCGATCCGTCACTGGTTCCAACAGGCTGCGGGGCGCGGCTGGCTGGATGCGATGAGTGACGCCGAACGCGGCGATTTCCTGAACTTCGAGGGCAATGCGCAGGGTTTCCGAGTGCTCACGCAGCTGGAATACCACCAGTTCGACGGCGGAACCCGGTTGACCTACGCCACCCTCGGCACCTACCTGAAGTACCCGTGGACCGCCCGTCACGCCGATTCCCTCGGTTACAAGAAGCACAAATTCGGCTGCTATCAGAGCGAGCTGCCGTTGCTTGAGCAGATCGCTCACAAACTCGGTCTGCCGCAACTGGAGGAGCAACGCTGGGCGCGCCATCCGCTGGTGTATCTGATGGAGGCGGCGGACGACATCTGTTACGCCTTGATCGATCTGGAAGATGGCCTGGAAATGGAGCTGCTGGAGTACGCCGAAGTCGAGTCGCTGCTGCTTGGCCTGGTAGGCGATGATCTGCCGGAAACCTATCGTCAGCTCGGCCCGCAGGATTCACGCCGGCGCAAACTGGCGATCCTGCGCGGCAAGGCCATCGAGCACCTGACCAACGCCGCCGCCCGGGCCTTCGTCGAACAGCAGGACGCATTGCTGGCCGGTACGCTGCCGGGGGATCTGGTGGAACATATGCACGGTCCGGCCAAGCGCTGCGTGCTGAACGCCAAGGACATCGCCCGCAAGAAAATCTTCCAGGACAAGCGCAAGACCCTGCATGAGATCGGCGCCTACACGACCCTGGAAATTCTGCTTAACGCGTTCTGTGGTGCCGCCCTGGAACAGCACAACGGCCGCACGCCGTCGTTCAAGAGTCGTCGAATTCTCGATTTGCTGGGGAACAATGCGCCGGATCCGCACGGCCCTCTGCACGCGTCATTCCTGCGAATGATCGATTTCATCGCTGGCATGACCGACAGCTACGCCAGTGACATGGCGCTGGAAATGACCGGACGTTCCAGTCATTGACACTTGCCACCCGATCGGTCTGCAATGGATCGGTCGGGCCCGGGGAGGCGGAAGCGAAACGACAAATACTTCCGTCGGGACTTGTTCAGAAAGCTCAAAGATAAAAGCAGAAACAATCAATTGCGCCTCACTCTTTTAAACTTCCCCGGCATCGATGATGCTTGATCATGAACAATCCTTGAACATCTCACGCCTCTACCTACGCCAAACCCAGTTAACACGTAGTCTGATTCCTCTTTGTTTGTAGGATTACTCCTAGATTGCCGCTACCCCCCTGTCAGTTCATGCGAGCGTTCATTCATCTGAGCTAAGGTTCGCCCTTTATTTGCGCTCGTATGGGATTTGATTATGAACTCCGTTTTTATTGTCGACGATCACCCGGTCATCCGCCTTGCCGTTCGAATGTTGCTGGAGCATGAAGGCTATAAAGTCGTTGGAGAAACCGATAACGGTGTCGACGCCATGCAGATGGTTCGCGAATGCATGCCCGACCTGATCATTCTCGACATCAGCATTCCCAAGCTCGATGGCCTGGAGGTCCTGGCCCGCTTCAACGCCATGAGTTCGCCCTTCAAGACGCTGGTATTGACTGCGCAATGTCCGACCCTGTTCGGCATTCGCTGCATGCAGTCAGGTGCATCGGGTTATGTGTGCAAACAGGAAGACCTGAGCGAACTGGTCAGTGCGATCAAGGCAGTTCTTTCCGGCTACAACTATTTCCCCAGTCAGGCGTTGAACCCTGTTCGTCACGATGACGTGCGTTATGCAGAGCTGGAGCTCTTCAAATCCGTCAATGATCGTGAACTTATGGTCTTGCAACTTTTTGCCTAGGGCCGCACCAACAAGGAAATTGCCAAAGGCATGTTCCTCAGCAACAAAACTGTAAGCACTTATAAAAAACGACTGATGCAAAAACTGAAAGCCAAGTCTCTCGTAGAACTTATTGAAATGGCCAAACGTAACGCACTCGTGTGAGAGTCAACATGTCCAGCCGTTTAATGAGTGTTCTGATTGCATGGAGTGCATGTCTGGGGTTTTGCACCTCTCTGACAGCCGCATCACCCGCCTCGCAAGACTTCACCCTGCTGGGTCGCTCGACCGAGCGGACAGTGCAGGCTGTGTTCGACCCATCGCAGGTGGCGTGGCTGCACAGTCGCAGTGAGTTGATTCTGGGGACCTCCGCCCCCGACTATCCTCCCTTCGACATGACAGCCAGCGGGCACGACTACGAAGGATTCACGGCGGATTACGCCATGCTCGTTGGTCAGGCAACCGGTCTGCCGATAAGGGTCAAACGGTTCTCCTCGCGGGAAGGGGCCATACGGGCATTGATCGACGGTCACATCGACATGCTTGGCACTTCCAACGGATTTGAAGCAGAGAACACCGATATCGTGCTGTCCAGGCCCTACGCCATTGATCAACCAGTCCTTGTGACGCGCGAAGGCGAAACCCGCACGCTGACCGAAGGTCTGGCAGGCCTGCGGCTGAGCATGCTGTATCACTACTTGCCGCTGGAAGATGTCAAGGCCATCTATCCCAAAGCCCTCATCACCTCCTATCCGTCCTATCAGAACGCAATCAATGCGGTAGCGTTCGATCAGGCGGACGTGTTCCTCGGTGACACCATTTCCACTCATTACATGATCAGCAAGGGATACCTGAACAACATCCGCATGGCCAACTTCGGCAAGCACGAAGCCCATGGTTTCAGCTTCGCCGTGCATCGCAACAATCCGCAGCTGCTTGCCATCATCGATACCGTGCTCAAGGCCGTGCCCGGCAGCGAGCGCGAAAACATCGCCAAGCGCTGGAGCGTCGGCAGCGACACACTTCTGACCGACCAGAAACTGCAACTGACCAAGCGCGAAGAGCAATGGCTGAAAAAGAATTCGGTCGTGAGCGTGGTGGTCAACGAAGCTTTCGCACCTCTGACGTTCTTTGACAGTGACGGCAATTTTCGCGGCATCAGCGCCGACTTGCTCGAACTCATCCGGCTGCGCACCGGACTGCGCTTCGAAATTCGCCGCAGCCGCAGCGACGCCGAAATGATCAAGCAGGTCGAGCACCACCAGGCTGACCTGATCGCGGCCCTGCTGCCTACCGCTCAACGCGAGGAAACCCTGAACTTCAGCCGCCCCTATCTGGAAAATTCATACGTACTGTTGACCCGGAAAGCCGCCGACAGTCCCACGCACCTTGGGCAACTCAAACGCAAGCGTCTGGCGATCGCTCAGGGCAATCCGATGATCGAATACCTGCGCAGGGAGTTTCCACGCATTCAACTGATCGAAACGCCGGATACTTTCAGTGCCGTGGCGCTGCTGGACGAAGGTCAGGTCGAAGGCGCAGTCAACTCCCTGGTCATCGCAAACTACTTCATTGCATCGCGAACCTTCGAGCATCCCTTGCAGATCACCACCACCATCGGCACCCGTCAGGCGGCTTTTTCTCTGGCGACTGCGCGGGACAACACAGAACTGAGCTCGATCATCGATAAATCGCTGATGAGCATCACGCCCGAAGAACTGGGCATCATCAATGGGCGCTGGCGTGGCTACTCAAGCGTTTCGCGAGGCACATGGCGTCAATATCAACGCTTTTTCTATCAAGTCATCGGCGGCGCCTGCCTGCTGTTGCTGCTGTCACTGCTCTGGAATGCTTACATGCGGCGCCAGATCAAACAGCGCAAGTCGGCGGAACGGGCCTTGAGCGATCAACTGGAATTCATGGGTTCACTGGTCAACGGTACGCCCCATCCAATCTACGTGCGAGATCGTGAGGGTCTGCTGCAAAGCTGCAATGACAGTTATCTTCAGGCGTTCAATGCCCGGCGCGAAGACGTCATCGGCAAAAGCGTGATGCAGGGCGCCTTGAACAACGCTTGCGAGGCCCTGACCTATCAGGCCGACTATCAGCGGGTAGTGGCCGAAGGCCGACCGCTTGTGCTCGACCGGCCGCTCCAGATCGGCAACCGACACCTGACGATCTATCACTGGATCCTGCCGTACCGGGACTCCAGCGGCGAAGTCCAGGGAATCATCGGCGGCTGGATCGACATCAGTGAACGCCGCGAGCTGCTCGATGAGCTGCGTGCAGCAAAGGAGCGGGCGGACGATGCCAGCCGGGCCAAGAGTACGTTTCTGGCGACCATGAGCCACGAGATCCGCACGCCGATGAACGCGGTGATCGGCATGCTCGAATTGACGCTCAAGCGCATGGACAAGGCTCATCCGGATCGCTCTGGAATCGAAACGGCCTACCATTCGGCCAAGGACCTGCTGGGCCTGATCGGCGACATACTGGACATTGCCCGCATTGAGTCCGGGCGACTGAGCCTGAACCCCGAGCGAATCAATCTGGTCGACACCATTGGCTCGGTGGTCAGAATCTTCGAAGGGCTCGCCCGGCAGAAACAGCTGTCACTGACCCTGTCCGTCTCTCCCCCTGAACTGAATGTCGATGTGCACCTCGACCCTCTGCGCTTCAAACAGGTGCTGTCGAACCTGATCAGCAATGCCATCAAGTTCACTGAAGCAGGACAGATCAGGATCACGCTGGATGTACTTCCCACCGATGATCCCGAACGCTCGATGATGCAATTGACCGTACAGGACAGTGGCATCGGGATATCGACGCAGGATCAGTTGCGATTGTTCGAGCCCTTTGCCCAGGCCGGCAACGGCGGGCCGCGAACGGTAAGCGGCACAGGGCTGGGGCTGGTTATCAGCCGCAACCTCTGCGAAATGATGGGTGGAAAGCTGCGGTTGAGCAGCCTGGCCGGAATCGGCACCCAGGTCACTCTGTCGCTGCCGCTGGCCATTCTGCCTGCAGAAGTGGCAAGCACCGAAGACGAACCGCAGATCCAGGCGTCTCTCACTCCGCTGACCGTTCTGGTGGTTGATGACCATCCGGCGAATCGGCTGCTGATGTGCCAGCAGCTGGAATACCTCGGCCATCGTTTCTGTATCGCCGAAGATGGCCAGCAAGGGCTGGAGCAATGGAAAAACGGCGAATTCGATCTGGTTATCGCCGATTGCAACATGCCCGTCATGAGCGGTTACGAGCTGACCCGGGCCATTCGTCAGCACGAAAAGCTCACCCGCCGACCTGCCTGCACGGTGCTGGGGTTCACCGCCAATGCCCAGCCGGAAGAGATTCTGCGCTGCAAGCAGGCAGGCATGAACGACTGCCTGTTCAAGCCCCTTAGCCTGACCAGCCTGAGTCAATGGGTCGACAGTGTTCAGCCACTGTTCCGCGCACCTGTGTTCAATCTGCAGGGACTGACGCTGCTGACCGGAGGCAATCCTGCCCAGACCCATCGATTGCTGACAGAACTGCTCAGCAGCAGTCGCCTTGACCGACAGGAGTTGCAGGCGCTGTCCCTCACCCGGGATCCCCCCGCACTGGCCGTCATCGCACACAAGATCAAGGGCGCCGCGCGCATTGCCCAGGCGTCGCGCCTGATCGACTGTTGCGATGCGCTTGAACAGGCCTGTCTGCAAGCACTGCCGGAGGATGAGATCGAGCGTCGCTGCCGGGCCAGCCGTCTTGCCATCCTGGAACTGGAGCAGGCACTGGAGCAGCAACTGGTCCGGCTCACCCGAAGCAAAGTGGCCGGAGCTTAACTATGCTTGAACGCTGAGCAGTGTGCTTACCTACACGGAGAGTCCGCAATGCCCAGCCCACTGCGCCCGGAACAACGCCGGTTTCCGCTGCACGTGCATATCAGCGTCATGTTCACCTTTCTGCTGTTGCTCACCGGAGTGGTGCTGGGTCTGTTCAACTATCGGCAGACCACTCAGATCATCCTGTCGAGCAGCGAAAAGCTGTTCAATCGCATTGAGCAGGATGTGCGCCTCGATCTGCAGGCCACTTACGCACCGATCCGACACCTGCTGAGCCTGCTGGCGGACACCCCCGCCGCCCGCTCTTCCGGCCTCGAACCGCGCCTGGCGTTGCTCAAGCCGTTCAGCCAGTCCCTGACGGACAATCCGGATCTGGCCTCGCTGTACCTGGGGTATGGCAACGGCGATTTCTTCATGGTCCGTCCGTTGCGCACATCAGCGCTGAAAACCCTGCTCAAGGCGCCGGACTCGGCGGCCTTTCAGGTCTGGAGCATCGAGCACGACGCCAGCGGCCAGACGCATTCACAGTCGTTGTTCTTCGACCAGGCACTGTCCCCGGTCGGCCAGCAGGACAACCCCGACGACCCTTATGATCCCCGCAGCCGGGCGTGGTACATCAATGCGCGGCAACAGACCGAACAGATCACCACCGAACCCTACGTCTTTTTCTCCACCCACAACGTCGGCACGACACTGGCCCGGCGCAGCGGTGAAGACGCCGTGATCGGTGCCGACCTGACCCTCGACGCACTCTCCGCAACCCTGATCAAGCACGTGGTGACACCGGCCACGCAAATCGTCCTGTTCGACGCCGATGGCAACGCCGTGGCTTACCCCGACAGCAGCCGACTGATCGTCGATGACCGAACGGCGCGTCTGGCCAAGGCTGCCGACTTGAGCCCCGCCCTTGACGCCTTGTTGTCCGGCCATCAGGGCAATCGGCTCAAAGCCGACGGCCGGCTATGGATCGTCGCCCGCAGCCAGTTGCAGGAAGGAGGACCGAAAGGTTTGCAGATGGCGTTGCTGGTGCCGGAGGACGAGTTGCTGGTCGACGCCTATCGCATGCGCTGGCAAGGCGCACTGATCACATTGGCCACCCTGCTGCTCTGTCTGCCGCTGGGCTGGCTGATCTCGCGAATTCTGGTCAAGCCGCTGCATGCGCTGGTCAAGGAAGCCGATGCGATTCGCAGTTTCAACTTCAACTTTCCCATGACCCGTCGATCGCTGGTACTGGAGATTGACCAGTTGAGTCTGTCGATGGCGCGCATGAAAGACACCCTGGCCAGTTTCTTTCGGATCACCGACAGCCTGACGGCGGAAACCCGCTTCGAACCGCTGCTGCAGAGGGCGCTGTTCGAAACCGTGCAGATCGCCCAGGCTCAGGCGGGCCTGATCTATCTGCGGGAAAACGACGGCAATCGCATGGAGCCCTACGGGCTGGTGGTCGATGGCGCCTCTCAAGCCCTGACCGCGTTCGACATTCAGGGACGCAACCTTGACGCTACTCAGGGGCCCGAATGGTTTCGGCAATTGGCGAGCGCCGACACAGTCGTGAGCAATCTGGGCTTCGAACAGGCCACCGATCTGCGCAAAGTGCTGCTGGCCATGGCGTCACCGAGGGTTCATCTGATCGGTATCCGTTTGCATAACCGGCACAACGAAACCGTCGGCCTGCTGGTGCTGCTGATCAATGACAGCGGCACGGCGAGTGATCTGGAAAAGCTGCGGCCCGACCGTATCGCCTTCCTGCAAGCGGTGTCCGGGGCGGCGGCGGTGAGTATCGAGAGCCAGCGCCTGCAAGCCCGGCAGAAACAACTGCTGGACGCGTTCATTCAATTGCTGGCCGGCGCCATCGATGCCAAGAGCCCTTATACCGGCGGGCATTGTCAGCGCGTGCCGGAACTGACCCTGATGCTCGCCCAGGCCGCTGCAGCCAGTCAGGCGCCGGCCTTCAGCGCTTACCAGCCGAACGAAGATGAATGGGAGGCCTTGCACATCGCCGCCTGGCTGCACGATTGCGGCAAAGTCACGACCCCGGAATACGTGGTCGACAAAGCCACCAAACTGGAAACCCTGAACGATCGCCTGCACGAAATCCGCACTCGCTTCGAAGTGCTCAAGCGCGATGCCTGGGTCAGCTACTGGCAAGCCTTGGCGATGGGCGGCGAAGAGCGGCAACTGGCCGAGCTGCGTGACGCAACCCTGACAGCACTGGATGATGATTTTGCATTCGTCGCCCACTGCAATCTGGGCAGTGAAGCGATGGCCGAGGCCGACCTGCAACGTCTGCAAGGCATCGCCCGACGTACCTGGACGCGCACGCTGGATGATCGGCTGGGCCTGTCATGGGAGGAGAACCGGCGTCAGGCACGCACCCCGGCACCGCCCTTGCCGGTCACCGAACCATTGCTGGCAGACAAGCCGGAGCATCTGCTGGAGCGCGCCGAAGGTGAGTTGATTCCAGAGGACAATCCGTGGGGCTTCAAGCTCGACGTGCCGCCCTATAAATACAATCGCGGCGAACTGTACAACCTGAGCATCCCCCGGGGCACGCTGACCCGCGAAGAACGCTACATCATCAACCACCACATGGTGCAGACGATCCTGATGCTCAGTCACCTGCCCTTCCCCGGGCATCTGAACAGCGTCGCGGAAATCGCCGGCGGGCATCACGAAAAAATGGACGGCACCGGTTATCCCAAGCGCCTGAAGCGCGAAGACATGAGCCTGCCGGCGCGCATGATGGCGATTGCCGACATCTTCGAAGCCCTGACCGCCGCCGACCGCCCTTACAAAAAGGCCAAGTCCCTCAGTGAAGCGCTGGGGATCATGGCCACCATGTGCCGTGAAGCGCACATCGATGCCGAGCTGTTCGGGCTGTTCATCCGCGATGGCGTGTATCTGCAGTACGCCACGCGGTTTCTCGATCCACGGCAGATCGATGCCGTGGATCCGGCGGCCGTGCTGCTCAAGGCGGGCCTGGCGGCGTGATCAGCAGTCGGTCAGGCGCAGGAAGATCGCCGCCAGTTGCTCGATCCCGGCCTGATCGTCTGCACCGAAACGCGCGAGCTTCGGGCTGTCGAGGTCGAGCACGCCGATCAGGCGACCGTCCTTGACCAACGGGACCACCAGCTCGCTGTTCGACGCGCTGTCGCAGGCGATATGGCCGGGGAACGCGTGAACGTCTTCAACCCGTTGCGTTTGCAAACTGGCAGCCGCCGCGCCGCAAACACCGCGTCCGAACGGAATGCGCACGCAGGCGATCTGGCCCTGGAACGGGCCGAGCACCAGCTCTTCGTTGCGATTGAGGTAGAAACCGGCCCAGTTCAGATCATCGAGCTGGTTGAACAGGAACGCCGAAAACTGCGCGGCGTTGGCGATGAAATCGCGCTCGTCCGCCAGCAGCGACTCCAGTTGTGCGGCCAACATGCCATAGCCTTCGAGGCCCTGGCCGCTCTGTTGCAAATCAATCATGCCTTGTGCTCCAACAATTTCAGTCCCACCCAGTAACGGGCGAATTGGTACGCGCAACGTCCGTTGCGGTTGCCACGGCCGGTTGCCCAGCGCACGGCGAGGATGTCCAGTTGTTCGTCGCGCTGCCAGTCCAGACCGGCCTTGGCGGCCAACTGGCCGATCCAGTGCTCGACGACGTTGAGGAAATGCTCCTGGGTAAACGGATAGAACGACAGCCACAGGCCGAAGCGATCCGACAGCGCGATCTTGTCTTCCACCGCTTCGCTCGGATGCAGCTCACCATCGACGCGCTTCCAGTTTTCGTTGTCGCTTTCCTTTTCCGGCACCAGATGGCGACGGTTGGAGGTGGCGTACAGCAACACGTTGTCCGGCGCCTGTTCGAGCGAGCCGTCCAGCACGCTTTTCAGTACGCGGTAGTCGCCTTCGCCGGACTCGAACGAGAGGTCGTCGCAGAACAGCACAAAGCGCTGCGGCAGCTTGGCGATCTGCTCCACCACCCGTGGCAGGTCCGCCAGATGATCGCGCTCGATTTCGATCAGACGCAAACCGGCCTTGGCGTGTTCAGCCAGCAGCGCGCGCACCAGCGACGATTTACCGGTGCCGCGCGAACCCCAGAGCAGCGCATGGTTGGCCGGCATGCCGTCGAGGAATTGCTGAGTGTTGCGGCCCAGTTGCTCCAGCTGGCGGTCGACGCCTATCAGGTCCGACAGACGCATGTCGAGGCTGACTTCCAGCGGCAGCAGATAACCGCTGCGCCCGTCACGCTGCCAGCGTGCGGCGAGGCAGGTGCCCCAGTCGATGACCGGGCGTGGAGCCGGCAGCAGCGGTTCGATCCGCGCCAGAACCGACTCGGCGCGCTCAAGAAAAGCATTCAATCGGGAATCCACGTCTTCTCCTCGGGCTCGTTCACAGTGATGATGGCGGTGCAGCGACGACAGACAGCGTTCGAAACCTGTCCCGGGCCTTGTTACAAGGCGCTTCGGGAACCCCGGAATCCGTGCATGATCGACTATGCTTGAGCAGCGAAGGGAAACGGAAGTGGTTCAACACCCCATGGATATCAAATTCACCCACCGGCTGTCGTACAAACAGGCGCGGCTTACCGTGCTGGTCGGGTTCATTCTGGGCACGCTGCTCAGCCTGCTGCAAATCGGCATCGATTATGCCAGTGAAGACGCGTCCATCAACCGTGAAATCCTGTCATTGCTGGAAATCAGCCATAACCCGGCCTCACGCATCGCCTACAACATCGATGCCGAACTGGCGCAGGAACTGACCCTGGGCCTGCTGCGTTCGCCGGCCATCATTTCCGCAAGACTCACCGATAACAACCAGACGGTATTGGCCAGCGTCAAACGCCCGGAGCTGCAAAGCGGCTACCGGATGATCAGCGACTTCCTGTTCGGCGCCAAACGTCAGTTCGAAGACCGTCTTTATCTCGATCACTTGCCCAACGAATCCCTCGGCACCCTGAGCCTGGAAGTCGATACCTTCGCCTTTGGCAGCCGCTTTCTGCGTCGCGCGGAAGTCACGCTGCTCAACGGTTTCGCCCGCAGCCTGATCCTGACCGGGATCCTGCTCGCGCTGTTCTACGTGATGCTCACCAAACCCCTGGTGCGAGTGATCCGTGAACTCAGCGGCCGCGACCCGCGCAGTGCCGAGCAGACCACCCTGGAATGTCCGGGTGGGCACGCCAATGACGAGATCGGCGTGCTGGTCAAAGTTGCCAATCAGCAGTTCGAGAACATCGCCACGGAAATCCAGCAACGGCGCAATGCGGAAAACCGTCTCACCGACTACCTCGCACAACTCGAAGACATCGTCTCGGCGCGTACCGCCGAGCTCAAGGCGATCAACGCGCGACTCAGCCAGTCCAACCAGGAACTGGAAGTGGCCCGCAGCACGGCACTGGACATGGCCGAGGCTCGCTCGGCATTCCTCGCCAACATGAGCCACGAGATCCGTACCCCGCTCAACGGCTTGCTGGGAATGATCGCTCTGTCGCTCGATGGTCCGCTCAACGCCGAACAGCAGCAACAACTGTCCATCGCCCACGACTCCGGCAAGGTATTGGTGGAGCTGCTCAACGATATTCTCGACCTGTCGAAATTCGATGCCGGGCAGCTGGAGCTCGAACACATTCCCTTCGATCTCGGCTCACTGATCGAAGACACTGCCAACCTGCTGTCGCAAAACGCGGCGCCGAGTGTGGAACTGACCTGCCTGATCGATCCGTACTTCCCGGCGCTGGTGCTTGGCGATCCGACCCGGGTCAGGCAGATCGTCAGCAACCTGCTGTCCAATGCCCTGAAATTCACTCGTTTCGGCCGGGTCGATGTGCGTTTGTCCACCTGGAAGGACGGTGTCCGGATCGAGGTCTGCGACACCGGCATCGGCATCGCCCAGGAAGCGCAGGTAAAGATTTTCCAGCCGTTTACCCAGGCGGGTGCCGGGATCACTCGCCAGTACGGCGGCACCGGGCTCGGTCTGGCACTGACCTACAACCTGTGCGAAGCCATGCAGGGGCGTCTGACCATCAGTTCCGAAGTGGGTTTCGGCAGTCAGTTCTGCGCTGAGCTGCCACTGCCCTGCCACACCCGCGCGGTGATTCCACCCCCGTTGCACGGAAAAGTGCTGGCGATCACCAACGCGGTCAGCGGGCTGGCGGAGCTGCTGGAAAGCCTGCTGCCGGTCTGGGGATTGACCTACGAGCAGCGAACCCTGGACGACCCGCTGCTCGGCCTCTCCCCCGACGTCATCATCACCGACTGCCCCGAATGCCTGTTCGGTCTGCGTCCGGCGATGACGGCGCCGATTCTGCTGGTGACGGCTTATGGCAGTTTCATGCCGGGTGAAGAAGCCACTGCCCTTGCCCCATTGCAGCAGCAGGCTAGACCGCTGGCCCGCAACGCGCTGTATCAGAATCTGCGTCGGACACTGCAGCCGGACCTCACCACCATCGACCGCGCACGCCTCGAAAGCGTGCCGTCGCAGCGGCGCGGTCGGGTACTGCTGGTGGAGGACAACCCGGTCAATCAACTGGTGGCCAAGGGCATGCTGGGGAAACTCGGGTGCGATGTCGTGGTTGCTGCCCACGGTGTGGAAGCGCTGGATCAGTTGGAACACGACGAATTCGATCTGGTGCTGATGGACTGCAACATGCCGGTGATGGACGGCTACGAAGCCAGCCGTCAGATTCGCCAGAGCGGACGCTGGCCGCATCTGCCGATTGTCGCCCTGACCGCCAACGCCATGTCCGAGGAACGCGAACGCTGCCGGGCGGCGGGCATGAGCGACTATCTGGCCAAGCCGTTCCGTCGTGAAGAACTGGCGGCGTTGCTGGACCAGTGGATTCCGACTACGACAGTGCTTTGATCTGCCCCAGCAAGTGATCAAGACCGCTACGCAAGTCATTGAGCCGGTCCAGATCAACCCCGCTGTCGCACAACAGCCGCGCCTTCAACGGCCCGACCTGTTCACGCAGCGCCTGCCCTTGCTGCGTAAGGCTCAGATGAACTTCACGCTCGTCCCGGGCCGAGCGCTGACGCTGAACCAGTTGCAGTTGCTCCAATCGCTTGAGCAGCGGCGTCAGCGTGCCGGAGTCCAGTGCCAGACGCTCACCCAGCGCCTTGACTGTCGGTTGCTCCGGCGCAGTTTGCTGCCATTCCCACAACACCAGCATTGCCAGATATTGCGGATAGGTCAGGCCGAGCTGATCGAGCATCGGCTTGTAGGCACGGATCACCGCCCGCGAAGCGGCGTACAACTTGAAGCACAGCTGACTGTCGAGCTTCAGCGAATCGGCGGACAGGTTGTTCATTTGAGCAGGGCTTCGATCTCACGGCTCAGATCCTGCGGCTTGGTGGCCGGGGCGAAGCGCTTGACCAACTGGCCGTCCTTGCCGATCAGGAATTTGGTGAAGTTCCACTTGATGCCCTGGGAGCCCAGCACGCCCGGCGCGCGCTTCTTCAACTGCACGAACAGCGGGTGCGCCCCGGTACCGTTGACTTCGATCTTCTTGAACAGCGGGAAGCTGACACCGTAGTTCAGCTCGCAGAACTCGCTGATGGCGCCTTCGTTCCCCGGCTCCTGCTTGCCGAACTGATTGCAAGGAAAGCCCAACACCACCAGGCCCTGATCCTTGTAGGTCTGCCACAGTTCCTCGAGGCCTTTGTACTGCGGCGTGAAACCGCATTTGCTGGCGGTATTGACCACCAGCACTGCCTTGCCGGCGAAATCGGCGAGGGTCTTTTGCTCGCCCTTGATGGTGGTGCACGGGATATTCAGCAGGTTGTCGCTCATGGTGCGCACTCTTGAAAAAATGGGTAGACGGCAAAAATAGCGAGCAATTGAATTGTGTGCAATTTAATTATCCGAAAGGCGACCCGTGGATCGCCCGTATCGACTACTCGCGCGGCACCAGGTCCAGGCACACCGAGTTGATGCAATAGCGCAGGCCAGTCGGTGGAGGGCCGTCAGGGAAGACGTGACCCAGATGTGCATCGCACTTGGCGCACTTCACTTCGGTGCGGATCATGCCGTGGCTGGTGTCACGGATTTCGGTCATGGCGCTCTCGCCGATCGGCGCGTAGAAGCTTGGCCAGCCGCAACCGGAATCGAATTTGGTTTTGGAATCAAACAACGGCTCGTTGCAGCAGACGCAGTGATAGACACCGTCAGTCTTGGTGGCGTTGTATTTACCCGAGAACGGTCGCTCGGTAGCACTGAGACGACACACGTTGTATTGCTCGGGGTCGAGCATCGCCCGCCATTCTTCCAGGGTCTTTTCAATCTTTTCCATCATCACACCTCAGCGGCTGAAAAAGCCCGATCTGTACCTTTTCCACGGATCGGGCGGCACGTATGATTGCGCCTCGTCACACGCCAGTCTGGCAGCGGGTTCTTGCGCATTCAAACGGATTGTTGGAAACCGCCGCTAGAGACACTTGCCTGTGTGAAGACGCAGGATTCCCAGCACGGTTGTCCACCCGCCGCCTGGATCGTTCATTTTCGGGATCACATCGCCATGCAGTTCAGCAAATCGAACAAGCTCGCCAACGTCTGCTACGACATTCGCGGCCCGGTGCTCAAGCACGCCAAACGCCTGGAAGAGGAAGGCCATCGCATCCTCAAGCTGAACATCGGCAACCCGGCGCCCTTTGGTTTCGAAGCGCCGGACGAAATTCTCCAGGATGTGATCCGCAACCTGCCGACCGCCCAGGGCTACAGCGATTCCAAAGGCCTGTTCAGCGCGCGCAAGGCGGTGATGCAGTATTACCAGCAGAAGCAGGTCGAAGGTGTCGGCATCGAAGACATCTACCTGGGCAACGGCGTGTCCGAGCTGATCGTGATGTCGCTGCAGGCGCTGCTCAACAACGGCGACGAAGTGCTGGTGCCGGCCCCGGACTACCCGCTGTGGACCGCAGCCGTGAGCCTGGCCGGCGGCAACGCGGTGCATTACCTGTGCGACGAGGGCGCCGACTGGTTCCCTGACCTGGCCGACATCAAGGCCAAGATCACCCCGAACACCAAGGCGATGGTGATCATCAACCCGAACAACCCGACTGGCGCGGTGTATTCGAAGGAAGTGCTGCTGGGCATGCTCGAACTGGCCCGCCAGCACAACCTGGTGGTGTTCTCTGACGAAATCTACGACAAGATCCTCTACGACGACGCCGTGCACATCTGCACCGCTTCGCTGGCCCCGGACCTGCTGTGCCTGACCTTCAACGGCCTGTCCAAGTCGTATCGCGTGGCCGGTTTCCGTTCCGGCTGGATCGCCATTTCCGGGCCGAAACACAACGCCCACAGCTACATCGAAGGTATCGACATGCTGGCCAACATGCGCCTGTGCGCCAACGTGCCGAGCCAGCATGCGATCCAGACCGCCCTGGGTGGCTATCAGAGCATCAACGATCTGGTACTGCCGCAAGGTCGCCTGCTGGAACAGCGCAACCGCACCTGGGAGTTGCTCAACGACATTCCCGGCGTGAGCTGCGTGAAGCCGATGGGCGCACTGTACGCATTCCCGAAGATCGACCCGAAAGTCTGCCCGATCCACAACGACGAGAAATTCGTGCTCGACCTGCTGCTCTCCGAGAAGCTGCTGGTGGTGCAGGGCACGGCGTTCAACTGGCCGTGGCCTGACCACTTCCGCGTGGTCACCCTGCCGCGGGTCGATGACCTGGACATGGCCATCGGTCGCATCGGCAACTTCCTCAAGTCCTACCGCCAGTAACCGGCGCTCAGTGCGCAACGGCCCGAACGTTGCGCACTGTCTGATTCAGCAACACTTCTGCTGCGCCCCTCCTCCAGCACCTTCTACACTTGCGACTCATACGAATCATGCGTGCCTGACGCAATGAGACCGGGTGGCGCGTGCCTGTCATCCATACCGGATCAAGAAGTGGGAAATGTCCCATGGCACAGCGAATCCGGTGTAGGACACAGTTTGAAATAGTCACTCGGTTGAATCGCCAGGTGCCGCACCTTATATACCCCGCAGTACGCTACATCTTTAGCTTGAGGAGACTTCTACAACCATGATGCGCATCCTGCTGTTTTTGGCCACTAACCTGGCGGTCGTGCTGATAGCCAGCATCACCCTGAGCCTTTTCGGCTTCAACGGGTTCATGGCGGCCAACGGGGTTGATCTCAACCTCAGTCAGCTGCTGGTTTTCTGTGCAGTCTTTGGTTTTGCCGGTTCCCTGTTCTCGCTGTTCATCTCCAAGTGGATGGCGAAGATGAGCACCGGCACCCAGATCATCACCCAGCCACGCACTCGTCACGAGCAATGGCTTCTGCAAACCGTCGAGCAATTGTCCCGGGAAGCCGGAATCAAGATGCCCGAAGTCGGGATTTTCCCGGCCTACGAAGCGAACGCCTTCGCTACCGGCTGGAACAAGAACGACGCACTGGTCGCGGTCAGCCAGGGCTTGCTCGAGCGCTTCAAGGAAGACGAAGTGCGGGCCGTGCTGGCTCACGAGATCGGTCACGTGGCCAACGGCGACATGGTTACGCTGGCGCTGATCCAGGGTGTGGTGAACACCTTCGTGATGTTCTTCGCGCGGATCATCGGCAACTTCGTCGACAAGGTGATCTTCAAGAACGAAGAAGGCCAGGGCATGGCCTACTACATCGCGACCATCTTCGCCGAACTGGTACTGGGCATTCTGGCCAGTGCGATCGTGATGTGGTTCTCGCGCAAGCGCGAGTTCCGTGCCGACGATGCCGGTGCCCGCCTGGCCGGTACCGGCGCGATGATCAACGCCTTGCAACGCCTGCGCGCCGAACAAGGCCTGCCGGTGCACATGCCGGACACCCTGAACGCCTTCGGCATCAACGGTGGCATCAAACAAGGGTTCGCCCGCATGTTCATGAGCCACCCGCCGCTGGAAGAGCGTATCGACGCCCTGCGTCGTCGCGGTTGATCAAACCGGCGTACCAATGAAAAGGCCCGCAGTGATGCGGGCCTTTTTTTGCCTGTCGTTTACGCCCCGCAAATCCGGTAAACCCGTTCCTCAAGCCGGGTTACGCCGGCCTGCACGAACTTCCAGCTGTCACCGAGTACATCCTGCTGCTCCAGCATTTCGACGCGCCAGACACAGCCCAGCAAACGCTGCACTTGGGCATCGTCTACGGAAAAGGGCGGCCCTGGCATCTGCGACTGATCGTAATCCAGCGTTACCAACAGTCCTCGACACGTCGGCAGAATGCTCTGCAGGTGCGCCGCGTAGCGCTCGCGCATCATCGGCGGCAAGGCAATCAGCGCCGCCCGGTCGTACAGCGCGGTGCAACCCGCCACGTTAGCCGCCGTCAGCGAAAAGAAATCCCCACACCACAATTCGATCGCGCCAGCGCGATAAACCTTGAAGCCGCCCTCTTCGCTGATCTGCGGCTGCAGTTGCTGCTCACGGAAGAAGTCTTCGACAGCCCTCTGCGACAGCTCGACGCCGAGCACCCGATGCCCACGCCCGGCAAGCCACAGCAGATCCAGACTTTTACCGCACAACGGCACCAGCACACGCGCCGGCGCCGGGATGGCCAGATCGGGCCAGTGCCGCTGCAAATACGGGTTCACCTCCGGCTGGTGAAAGCCGATCTGGTTCGATTCCCACTTCTTGTGCCAAAACTCCGGCTGCATGCATCCTCCCAGGAATTCGATCAAAAGGCGTTAAAACTTATATTGGAATTAGATCAATGAACTGACTGAAGATGAACCATCTTAACGCTCAGGAACCCTTCCATGTTTCCCAGCCTGTTTATCTCTCACGGCTCGCCCATGCTGGTGCTGGAGCCTGGTGCCAGTGGCCCGGCCCTGGCGCGGCTGGCGGCCGAACTGCCACGCCCGGAAGCCATCGTCATCGTTTCCGCTCATTGGGAAAGCCATGAGCTACTGGTCAGCAGCCATCCGCAGCCGGAAACCTGGCACGACTTCGGCGGTTTCCCCCGCGCGTTGTTTGAGGTGCAGTATCCGGCCCCGGGCAATCCGCAACTGGCCCGCGAGGTTGCCGACCTGTTGACTGCCAACAACCTGCCGGCGCGCCTCGACCCGCAACGACCGTTCGATCACGGCGTGTGGGTGCCACTGTCGCTGATGTACCCGCAGGCCGATATCCCGGTGGTTCAGGTTTCCCTGCCCAGCCGTGGCGGCCCGGCCTTGCAGAACCGCGTCGGCCAGGCGCTGGCCAGTCTGCGCGATCAGGGCATTCTGTTGATCGGTTCTGGCAGCATCACCCACAACCTGCGAGAACTGGACTGGCACGCCGGCCCGGAAAGCGTCGAGCCGTGGGCCCGGGACTTCCGCAACTGGATTGTCGACAAACTGGCTGCCAACGACGAAGCCGCATTGCACGATTACCGCCAGCAGGCACCGAACGCAGTACGCAACCATCCAAGTGACGAGCACCTGTTGCCGCTGTACTTCGCCCGAGGTGCCGGCGGCGACTTCAGCATTGCCCATCAAGGCTTCACCATGGGCGCGTTGGGCATGGACATCTACCGCTTCGGCTAATGCCCAAATCGCAGGCAAAAAAATCCCCGAACCAGTCGGGGATTTTTTATGTTCGATCAATCAGCCCAAGGGCGGATCAATCCTCGCGGTAGCGACGCAGTTTCAGCTGCTTACCGGCAACGCGAGTGTCCTTCAGTTTGGTCAGGAGTTTGTCCAGACCATCTTCCGGCAGCTCGACGAGGCTGAAGCTGTCACGCACCTGGATGCGACCGATGGCTTCACGTGCCAGACCACCTTCGTTGAGGATGGCGCCCAGCAGGTTTTTCGCCGCGATACCGTCACGCGCGCCCAGCGCGGTACGGCAACGGGCACGGCCTTCGCCCAGCGGCATCGGTGCACGACGCTCACGATCACCACGGTCCGGACGATCACCGGAACGCTCAGGACGGTCGCCACGCGGTGCGCTGTTCGGCACCAGTGGGCGTTCCTTCTCGATCGCTGCCAGGTTCAGCGCCTGACCATTGGTGGCCTTGCGCAGCAGAGCGGCAGCCAGGGCACGCGGGGTGCAACCGATGTCGGCAGTCAGGCGATCCAGCAGATCACCGTGAGTCGATTCGGCGTCAGCCACCAGCGGCGACAGGCTGTTGGTCAGTTTCTTGATGCGGGCATCGAGAACGGCCTGGGCGTCCGGCAGACGCACTTCGGCAACTTTCTGACCGGTCACACGCTCGATTACCTGCAGCATGCGGCGCTCACGCGGCGTCACCAGCAGCAGCGCGCGGCCTTCGCGACCGGCACGGCCGGTACGGCCGATACGGTGTACGTAGGATTCCGGATCGTACGGCATGTCCACGTTGAACACGTGGGTGATACGCGGAACGTCCAGACCACGGGCGGCAACGTCGGTCGCCACAACGATGTCCAGACGGCCATCCTTGAGCGAGTCGATCACGCGCTCACGCTGGTTCTGGGCGATGTCGCCGTTCAACGCGGCGGCTTTGTAGCCTTTGGCGTCGAGGGCGCTGGCCAGATCCAGGGTCGCTTGCTTGGTGCGCACGAACATGATCAGAGCGTCGAAATCTTCCACTTCCAGCAAGCTGAGAACGGCAGAAGTCTTCTGGTCAGCGTGAACCAACAAGTGAGCCTGTTCGATCGCGGTAACGGTCTGGGTCTTGCTCTGGATCTTCACGTGCTTTGGATCGCGCAGGTGACGCTCGGCGATGGCACGAATCGATTGCGGCAGGGTCGCCGAGAACAATACGGTCTGACGGGTTTCCGGCATGGCCTTGAAGATGACTTCGAGGTCGTCCATGAAGCCCAGTTTGAGCATTTCGTCTGCTTCGTCGAGAACCAGGTGGTTCACGGTCTGCAGCACTTTTTCGTCGCGACGCAGGTGGTCGCACAGACGGCCCGGAGTGGCGACAACGATCTGTGCGCCATTACGGATTGCTTTCAATTGTGGGCCCATCGGCGCGCCGCCGTAGACAGCCACAACAGTCACGCCCGGCATTTGCTTGGCGTAGGTTTCGAAAGCGGTTGCAACTTGTAGCGCCAACTCACGAGTTGGGGCCAGGATCAGAGCTTGCGGCTCGCGCTTGGACGGATCAATGCGGTGCAGGATAGGCAGGGCAAAGGCAGCGGTTTTACCGGTACCGGTTTGCGCCTGACCAATCATATCGTGACCGGCGAGGATGATCGGGATCGACTGCTGCTGAATGGCCGAAGGCTCTTCATAGCCGGTAGCGACTACTGCAGCGACAATATTGGGATGAAGTTCAAGAGCGGCGAAGCCGCCGATTTCCTGGGTCATGGGTCTGCCTCTAAGTGCATCCGCAAAGACCCATGCTCCAAAGCTGCACATGCCGTGTTGAGACTCAAGAGTCGCCCTGGCAGCTTTGTCGGCGGGGATTTGCGAAAACGAATGAATGAAAAAGAATCGTCAAGGAAGAGCCCGCAGTGCGGACGTGCAGCCGAAGCTGACTTCGGGGAATTGCGCTACCTAAACGCGGCCCGGTTAAAGGCCGGCGCGCACTATACCGGAATTTGCCCAAAAAGGGAGCTTTTTTTATCGGCAAAATACAGTTGTCACCGCTGTGTAACGGGGTTTTGCGGATAATCGGGCAAAGGTCTACTTTTCAAAGACCCCGGCCCTGCGGGCGATGGCGCTTAAACGATTCACCGATGTGCGGCATCTGGTCGCTGCACCCTTTCTTCCCCTGCGAGGAAACACCCATGAATCAGCCCTGCCCCGGCCGCGTGAGCCGTGCGCGCCACGGTCATGTGCATTTGATCGGTCTGGACCGCGCTGCCAAGCGCAACGCCTTCGACCTCGACCTGCTCAACGACCTGGCCCTGGCCTATGGCGAATTCGAGGCCGACAGTAACGCACGGGTGGCGGTGGTGTTCGGGCATGGCGAGCATTTCACCGCCGGGCTCGATCTGGTCAACGCCAGTTCTGCCCTCGCCCAGGGCTGGCAGGTGCCGCCCGGCGGTTGCGATCCGTGGGGCGTTTTCGTCGGACCACGGGTCAGCAAACCGGTGATCGTCGCTGCGCAGGGTTACTGCCTGACCATCGGCATCGAGCTGATGCTCGCCGCCGACATCAACCTGTGCGCCAGCAATACTCGATTCGCGCAGATGGAAGTGCAGCGTGGGATCTTTCCGTTCGGCGGTGCGACATTGCGCTTTCATCAGATCGCCGGCTGGGGCAATGCCATGCGCTGGCTGCTGACCGGCGATGAGTTTGATGCCCATGACGCCTTGCGCCTAGGGCTGGTGCAGGAAGTCATGGCCAGCGAGGATCTGCTGCCACGCGCCATCGAACTGGCCGAACGGATTGCCCGGCAGGCGCCGCTGGGCGTGCAGGCGACGCTGATGTCGGCGCGTCAGGCGCGCTATGAAGGCGAGACCGCAGCGGCTAAGAGCTTGCCGCCGCTGGTGAAGAAGTTGCTGGCCACTGAAGACGCCAAGGAAGGTGTGCGCTCGCTGGTGGAGCGCAGGCCCGGCGTTTTCAAAGGCCTTTGAAGATCAGGTCGCCGGACGGATGCAGTTGATCAACGTCTGCAACGAGTAGCCCAGCTTAGGCGCCAGCGCTTCAGCCCGGGCGGTCAGCGCCTGCATGTCCAGCACCTGATCAAGATCCGCCGGCACGATCAGAATCACATTGCCCTCCTTCACCGGCAGCTCCCAGTAATGCCGGTGATAGAGCCCGCGCAGCAGCGCCGCGCCCAAGGGTTTGCCGTCATCGGTGGCCCATTGGTTGATCACCAGCCAGCCACCGGGATTCAGACGTTTCTGACAATCGCCGAGGAAATTCCACGCAAGGTGCCCCGCGCCGGGACCGACATCGGTGTACAGATCAACGAAGATCAGATCCGCCGGTTCTGCTGTCGGCAGCAGTTCTAGAGCATCGCCAACGCGGATGTACAGCCGTGGATCGTCATCCAGCCCGAGGTATTCGATGGCCAGACGCGGTACGTCGGGGCGCAGCTCGATGGCTTCGACATCTTCCAGCGGCAGGAACTTGAGGCAGGCCTGGGTCAGCGTTCCTGCGCCCAACCCGAGAAACAGCGCGCTCTCCGGTTGTTCATGACACAGCGCACCAATCAGCATCGCCCGGGTGTAGTCGTACTCCAGCCAGCTCGGGTCGGCGGTAAACACGCAGCTTTGCTCAATCGCATCGCCGAACTCCAGAAAGCGGTAGTCGGCCACTTCCAGCACGCGAATCACGCCGAACTCATCCTGTACCTCGGCGAGCAACAGCTCGACGCGCTCCTCAGTCATTTCGTCTCCTGGTGGTCACCGGGCGCGGTGACGCGATGGCACCGCTGCGGTGCCGTGGCAAAGCGGCGATTGTCGGCGAAGCGGCGGGAGCAGGTCACGTACTAATTGCTGCTAACATGGCCGTCCGTGCGTAGAACCTTAGAGACCGTGATGAGCCAACCCTGGAGCCCTGACAGCTGGCGCGCCCTGCCGATCCAGCAACAACCCCAATACCCCGACGCCGCGCATCTGCGCCAGGTCGAGCAGACGCTGGCCAGCTACCCGCCGCTGGTGTTTGCCGGCGAAGCGCGCGAGCTACGCCGTCAGTTCGCCGAAGTCACCCAGGGCCGGGCCTTCCTGCTGCAAGGCGGCGACTGCGCAGAAAGCTTTGCCGAGTTCTCCGCCGCGAAGATTCGCGACACCTTTAAAGTGTTGCTGCAAATGGCGATCGTCATGACCTTCGCTGCCGGTTGCCCGGTGGTCAAGGTCGGGCGCATGGCCGGCCAGTTTGCCAAGCCGCGCTCGGCCAACGACGAAACCATCGACGGCGTGACCCTGCCGGCCTACCGCGGCGACATCGTCAACGGTATCGGTTTCGACGCCGCCAGCCGCGTACCGGATCCGGAGCGTCTGCTGCAGTCGTATCACCAGTCCACCGCCACCCTCAACCTGCTGCGCGCTTTCGCCCAAGGCGGTTTTGCCGACCTGCATCAGGTGCACAAGTGGAACCTGGACTTTATCGCCAACTCGGCGCTGGCGGAGAAGTACAGCCATCTGGCCGACCGCATCGATGAAACCCTGGCCTTCATGCGCGCCTGCGGCATGGACAGCTCGCCGCAACTGCGCGAGACCAGTTTCTTCACCGCCCACGAAGCGCTGCTGCTGAACTACGAAGAAGCCTTCGTGCGCCGCGACAGCCTGACCAACGATTACTACGATTGCTCGGCGCACATGTTGTGGATCGGCGACCGCACCCGTCAGCTCGACGGCGCCCACGTCGAATTCCTGCGCGGGGTGAACAACCCGATCGGGGTCAAAGTCGGCCCGAGCATGAACCCCGACGACCTGATCCGCCTGATCGACGTGCTCAACCCGGACAACGATCCGGGTCGTCTGAACCTGATCGCGCGGATGGGCGCGAACAAGGTCGGCGATCACCTGCCGGCGCTGATCCGCGCGGTACAGCGCGAAGGCAAGCAGGTGCTGTGGAGCTCCGACCCGATGCACGGCAACACCATCAAGGCCAGCAGCGGTTACAAGACCCGCGACTTCGCGCAGATCCTTGGCGAAGTGAAACAGTTCTTCCAGGTACATGAAGCGGAAGGCAGCTACGCGGGCGGCATCCACATCGAGATGACCGGGCAGAACGTCACCGAGTGCATCGGTGGCGCGCGGCCGATCACTGAGGATGGCTTGTCGGATCGCTATCACACCCACTGCGACCCGCGGATGAATGCCGATCAGTCGCTGGAACTGGCGTTCTTGATCGCTGAAACGCTGAAGCAGGTTCGTCGCTAAGGTTCGATATCTTTAGCGTCTGAGCTGGCCTCTTCGCGGGCAAGCCCGCTCCCACAGAGTTTGTGTCGTATGCAATTTATGTATTCGACACACTACTTGTGGGAGCCTGGCTTGCCAGCGATGGCGGCAGTTCAGTCACCACCAAACCGAGCCAGCGCCATCCGCAACCTCCCCGCACTTTCCCGCTGACAATTGAGCTGCACCTGCTCAAGCCCCAGCCAGTCCGCCATGCGCCGCAAGTTCAGCGCCAGCGCCAGCATCCCCGCGTCATCCAGTCCGGTTTCTTCCTCGTGCACCGCATGCACCGCCAACCGCCCAGCCGCCCGTTCGGCGCGCAGATCAACCCGCGCAGCGATCCGTTCGTTGTGCAGAAACGGCAACACGTAATAGCCGTAGACCCGTTTATCCTGCGGCGTGTAGATCTCCAGCCGATAGCGGAAATCGAACAGCCGCTCGGTGCGGCTGCGTTCCCAGATCAGTGAATCGAAGGGTGACAGCAGCGCGCTGGCTTCGACTTTTCTAGGGACTTTCGGCTCGGGCAGGCAATAAGCAATCTGGCGCCATCCGGCGACTTCGCAGGTCAGCAGTTGTCCGTCCTCGACCAGTTCCGCCAGGCGCGGGCGCGCATCGGAGGGGTTCAGCCTGAAGTAGTCACGCAGGTCCTTTTCCGTGCCGACACCCAACGCCTGCGCTGCATGCAACAGCAAAACGCGTTGCGCCTCGGCTTCATCGAGCAGTGGCTGGTGCAGCACAGAAGCCGGAATCACCCGCTCCGGCAAGTCATACAACCGCTCGAAACCACGACGCCCGGCCACAGTGACTTCGCCGGCAGCGAACAACCATTCCAACGCGTGCTTCTCCGCGCTCCAGTCCCACCACGGTCCGGCCTTTACCTGGCGGGTCGACAGGCTACCGGCGCCCAATGCACCCTGCTCTTCGACCGACGCCAGCACCCGGCGGATGGTGTCCTGTTGCTCGCGACCGAAACGCGCCAATTGCTGATAGATGTCTTCACCGCGCCTGGCCCGCTGCATGCGCCAGCCCATCAACGGGTACATCGACAACGGCAGCAGCGACGCTTCATGGCCCCAGTATTCGAACAGCGAACGACGTCGCCCCGAACTCCAGGCAGCCTGGTCGAGCAAATCGGAAGAATAGGAACCAAGACGAGAAAACAGCGGCAGGTAGTGCGAGCGCACTACGGCGTTGACGGAGTCGATCTGCAACAGGCCGAGACGCTCGATCAGCCGGTTGAGGTGCATGGCCTTGACAGCCGGCGGCTGGCGCCCGTGAAACCCTTGGGCAGCCAGTGCCAGACGTCGAGCCTGTTTAAGGGGGAAGGACAGCGTCGCGGGCATGTGTACCTCCATGTCTGCTCGCAACCTACCTCACTTGAAAGTGGTTTGTGTAGCAATGGCCTCATCATTTATGCATCGGATCGTCCCAGAACGGCCGCACCGACTCATGTTCGACATCGGCACGGCTGACCCCGATGTCCTTCAACGCTTCGTCGCTCAGGCTGGCGAGCAGTTCGCGTTCGCGGTGAAGTTCGTACCAACGGCTAAACTTGTGCAGCAGATCGGAAATCAGATGCATCGGTACAGCTTTTTGATCACTTACATAGAGTTTTTGACCTTTCATCGTGTTGCCCTCCTTTAGGGATGGCTCAAGTCTCCCGCCAGAGCTACGATCAATCCAACGAATGTTTCTGATGGCATGCATCACGGAGATTCATCAATTGTCGGCGTATCCCAGTATCGATACCGATGTCCTTCGCACCTTTGTCGCAATTGCCGATCAGGGCGGTTTCACCCGTGCCGGCGAGATGGTCAACCGCACCCAATCGGCGGTGAGCATGCAGATGAAGCGTCTGGAAGAGGATGTGTTGCAGCGCCAGCTGTTCGAACGCGACGGGCGTCAGGTGCGCCTGACCGCCGAAGGCCAGGTGTTGCTTGGCTACGCGCGGCGCATCCTGAAATTGCACAGCGAGGTGTTCAACACCCTGCGCGAGCCGCACATGGTCGGCACGGTGCGGATCGGCACGCCGGATGACTACGTGATGCGGTTTCTGCCGGGGATCCTGTCGCGCTTTGCCCAGTTCTATCCGCTGATCCAGATCGAAGTGCATTGCGAGTCGACCAAACAGTTGCTGCAACGCACGGATCTGGATCTGTCGATTGTCACCCGTGAGCCGGGCAACGAAATTGGCCAGTTGTTGCGCAAGGAGCGTTTTGTCTGGGCCGAGGCGCAGAACTTCAGCGCCCACGAACAGACGCCGTTGCCGCTGGCGATGTTCAACAGTGATTGCTTCTGCCGCCTGTGGGCCTGCAATGCGCTGGACGCGATGGGCCGCGAATACCGGATTGCCTACAACAGCACCAGCCTGTCGGCGCTGATGGCAGTGGTGAGCGCCGGCCTGGCGATCACCGCGCAACTGGAAAGCCTGATTACCCCCGACATGCGGATTCTTGGAGATGCCGAAAATCTGCCGCTGCTGCCCGAGGCCAGCATCATGCTGATCCGCAACCTCAACAATCCCTCGCCGATCACCGAGTGCCTGGCCGAGCACATCGTCGAAGGCTTCAAACTTTAAACGCGAGCATCACCGCGCACAGCACCAGGAACCCGCAGAACAGCCCACGCAGGAGTTTTTCCGGCATCGCGTGGGCCACTTTCACGCCCCAACTGATGCTGGCCAGACCGCCGATGGCCAGCGGCAGGCCAATCATCCAGTCCACTTCGTGGTGCACCGCGTACGTCACCAGCGTGACACCGGTGCTCGGCAACGCCAGCGCCAGAGACAGCCCCTGAGCGACCACCTGAGTGGTGCCGAACAGGCTGGTCAGCACCGGCGTCGCCACCACCGCCCCGCCGACACCGAACAAACCGCCCATCGCGCCCGACGCCGCGCCGAGTACGCCCAGCCATGGCCATGAATAACGCATCTCGGACGTCGCCGCCGGGCGAGTGCCGAACATGCGCACCAGATTGTAGGCCGACAGCGCCACGAGGAACGCGACAAACCCGATGCGCATGGTTTGCGCGTCGATACCCACGGCCCAGATCGAACCGATCCACGCGAAACAAAATCCCATCACCGCCAGCGGCAACGCATGGCGGAGTTCAATGCGGTTGCGCTGGTGATAACGCCACAGCGCCAGCATCACGTTCGGCACCACCATCACCAGCGCCGTGCCTTGGGCGATTTGCTGATCAAGCCCGAACCACACGCCCAGCAGCGGAATGGCGATCAAGCCACCGCCGATGCCGAATATCCCACCCAGAGTGCCGAGGGCGGCGCCAAACAACAGGTACAGCAAAAACTCGATCACAGCACAATTCCTCATACGTCAGTCAGCTCATCGTACGCAGTCGGCGCTGGCACGGAAACGCACAGCAACGCACAATGGCTGTGCCAACTTCGCATAGGCGCTGAGCTGATCGATGAACCCCAATCAATTGACCGAACAACTCGGGCTGTTTCTCGATGTGCTGGAGAGCGGCAGCTTTTCTGCGGCTTCGCGCCGGCATCCGCTGACGCCATCCGCCGTTGCCCGGCGCATAGACAGTCTGGAAAGCGCTGTCGGCAGTCAGCTGTTCATCCGCAGTACCCATGCGGTGCGGGCCACGCCGGCGGGTCTGGCATTTGCCGAACGGGCGCGGCGGATTGTGGCCGAGTTGCAACTGGCCCGGGCCGAAGCGGTGTCCCTGAGCAGCGCCCCGGAAGGCCTGATTCGGGTGGATGCGCCGGCAGCATTCGGGCGTCGGCATCTGGCGCCGGTAATTGCCGATTTTCTGGTGCTGTATCCGGGGCTCGACGTGCAACTGCATCTGATCGACAGCTTTGTCGACATGGACGGTTCGAACCTGGGCAAGGTCGATCTGGTGTTGCGCGCCGGGCAGATGGCCGACACCCGGCTGGTGGCCACGCCATTGGCGAGCATCGTGCGCATTGCCTGCGCCAGCCCCGACTATCTGAAGCGTCGGGGCGTGCCGGGCGAGCCCGCGCAATTGAGCGAGCATGACGGCCTCGATTGGGACGGCCTCGCCCCACCCTTCGCCTGGCGATTCGCGCAGGACGGGCAGATGCAATTGCATCGCCCGGCGCGGGTACGCATGAGCGCCAACAACGCCGAGGCGTTGGTCTGCGGTGCACTGGCGGGGCTTGGGATTGCGCATCTGCCGACCTGGCTGGCCAGCGAATACCTGTTGCGTGGCGAGTTGCTGCCGCTGTTCTGTGAAAATGGCCTGCCAACGCCGGAAAGCGCCGGCATTTACGCGCTGCGGCTGCAACAGCAGGCCAGCTCCCGCAGCCGCCTGTTGCTGGAGTACCTCAAGACCCGGTTCAGCCCTGTGCCGCCGTGGGATCTGGCCCTGCAACGGGAGCTGGGCCGGCACTGACCGATTCACCACCGGGCACAATTGTCTGGCGCATTAAAGATTCGAGCGCTAGATTCATCTGCATTACCGTTCAAGGCACCGACATGACCACCGACCGCAACACCACCGATCATTGCGAAGATCTGCTGCTCGACAATCAGGCCTGCTTCGCCCTGCATTCCACTTCGCTGATGATGACCAAGGTCTACAAGCCACTGCTGCAAGCGCTTGGTCTGACCTATCCGCAGTACCTGGCGATGATGGTGTTGTGGGAGAAGGATGGTTTGACCGTCGGAGAAATCAGCACGCGCCTGCTGACCGATCCAGGGTCGCTGACCCCGTTGCTCAAGCGTCTGGAAGGTGAAGGATTGCTCAGCCGAACGCGAAGCCGTGAGGATGAGCGAGTGGTGATCGTAGAGCTGACTGCCCAGGGACGCGCCTTGAAAGACAAGGCCCGGACCGTGCCGCAATGCATCCTGGGGGCCAGCGGCTTCACGCTGGAGCGCCTGCAAAACCTGCAAGCCGAGTTGCAGGCCTTGCGGGGTCATTTGCAGGACAGCCTCACTTAAAGATTCCCCTTTCCTGTGGGCGCTGCCTTGCGCCCGCAGGCATATCGCACCTTCCCCCGCTTATCCTCGAAAAAATTTTCCTCTCGTTTCAGATTCAAAAAAACCTTCTATATCAAAAACTTGAGATCACGACCCTGCCCGATTCAAGTGTCAATTCCCGCTCTCTTCAAAAATTTATCTTGCGCGCTAAATATTTGCGCAGTACATTCACTTCGCACCTAGTTAGCGCGCAAACAATTAGCGCAACAAACCACACTTGATGAGGCTCACACCATGCAAACTCTCTACACCGCAATCGCAACTTCCACTGGCGGCCGTGACGGTCGTGCGATTTCCAGCGACAACGTCCTCGACGTCAAACTGGCCACCCCGAAAGAACTCGGCGGTGCTGGTGGCGCGGCTACCAACCCTGAGCAACTGTTCGCCGCCGGCTACTCGGCCTGCTTCATCGGCGCCCTGAAATTCGTCGCCAGCCAGACCAAACGCAAAATCCCGGACGACGCCTCGATCACCGCTCACGTCGGCATCGGCCAGATTCCTGGTGGTTTCGGTCTGGACATCGACTTGCACATCAGCCTGCCGGGTCTGGAACAGGCTGACGCACAAAGCCTGGTCGACGCAGCCCACCAGGTCTGCCCGTACTCCAACGCCACCCGTGGCAACGTCGATGTGCGTCTGCACGTCACCGTGTAATCACTGACACTCAGGCCCGTACAGGAAATGAACATGAACACTTTCAGCAAAGTCTTGACCGGTACCCTTCTCGCCCTGTCCATCCACAGCGCATTTGCCGGGGAGGTTGAGCACAACACCCAGGCGTTTCTCGATGTGCTGAATGCCGGCACCGGCAAACCGATGGAACAGCTGACGCCCAAGGAGGCCCGCGCCGTGCTGACGGGCGCGCAGTCGGGGGTCAAACTGACGCTGCCCAAGGCGGACGTCAGCGAGAAAACCATCCAGGTCGATGGCCAACCGTTGAGCCTGACCATCGTCCGGCCGGCCGGGGTCAAGGGCGAGCTGCCGGTGTTCATGTTCTTCCACGGCGGCGGCTGGGTGCTGGGGGATTTCCCGACCCACGAACGTCTGGTGCGGGATCTGGTGGTCGGCTCGGGGGCGGCGGCGGTGTTCGTCAATTACACCCCCTCGCCGGAAGCGCATTACCCGGTGGCGATCAACCAGGCTTATGCCGCTACAAAATGGGTGGCCGAACACGGCAAAGAAATCAACGTCGACGGCAAGCGTCTGGCGGTGGCGGGCAACAGCGTCGGCGGCAACATGGCGGCAGTCGTCGCCTTGATGGCCAAAGACAAAGGCACCCCGGCGATCAAATTCCAGGTGCTGCTGTGGCCGGTAACCGATGCCAATTTCGACACCGGTTCGTACAACCAGTATGCCGAGGGACACTTCCTCACCCGCAACATGATGAAGTGGTTCTGGGACAACTACACCACCGACGCCAACCAGCGGAACGAGATCTACGCCTCGCCGCTGCGGGCCACCACTGCGCAGTTGAAAGGTCTGCCGCCTGCTCTGGTCCAGACTGCGGGGGCCGACGTGCTGCGTGACGAAGGTGAAGCCTACGCCCGCAAACTCGACGAAGCCGGCGTGCCGGTGACCTCGGTGCGCTACAACGGCATGATCCACGACTACGGTTTGCTCAACGTGGTCAGCCAGGTACCGGCGGTACGTTCGGCGATGCTGCAGGCCTCGGAAGAACTGAAGCAGCACCTGAAAAAGTAACTTTCATCAGGCACAAAAAAGCCCGACTCAATGGTCGGGCTTTTTCTTTCCGCAAAAAGCAGTGCTTATTTGGCACGGCCTTTGTAGGAACCGCCTTCGCGGGTATCGATCTCGATCATGTCGCCGATTTCGATGAAGTCAGCAACCGACAGCTCGGTACCGTTCTTCAGCTTGGCAGGCTTCATCACCTTGCCGGAAGTGTCACCGCGAGCGGAACCTTCGGTGTAGTCGACCTGACGCACGATGGTGGTCGGCAGCTCTACGGAAACCAGACGCTCTTCGAAGAACACGGCTTCACAAACGTCGGTCATGCCTTCTTCAACGAAAGGCAGAACGCTTTCGATGTCTTCGGCGTTCAGCTCGTACATGGTGTAGTCGGTGGTGTCCATGAACGTGTAGGTGTCGCCGCTGATGAAGGACAGGGTCGCTTCTTTGCGGTCCAGGATCACGTCGTCCAGCTTGTCGTCCGCACCGTAGACGGTTTCGGTCTTGTAACCGGTCAGCAGGTTCTTCAGCTTGGTCTTCATGATCGCGCTGTTACGGCCCGATTTGGTGAATTCAGCTTTCTGAACCAACCAAGGATCGTTGTCGATACGGATCACGGTACCGGGTTTGAGTTCTTTACCAGTTTTCATTGCGAATATCCGAATTTGGATGGGATTTACAAAAATCTAGGCCGCGTATCATATCCAATTTCGGTAAAACTGTACCAGCGCCGTCGCAAGATCCGCCTGCAAGGCCTGTTCCAGACACCACGCGCGGGCATTTTCCTGCAGTTCGGGCCAGTGTTTGCGGGCCTCAAGCCAGTGGTCGCCGATAGTCTGCCCGGCACTCCAGGCCCGCCAGAGACCGTTCATCACCTCGGCGGCGGCAGGCGAAAGGCGGTTTGTGTAGAGCGCAAGAAAGGCGTCGAGCTTGTCCAGATGGATGTCTTCGTCCTGCTGATAGATGTGCCACAACATGGGACGGCCAGCCCACTGGGCCCGGACAAACGAATCCTCGCCGCGTACCGCGTTGAAATCGCAGCACCAGAGCAATTGATCGTATTGATCCTGACGGACGAACGGCAGCACCTGCACGGTCAGCGACTGACGAACGTGCATTGCCCCGACCGCCAGCAACTCGACCCCGAGCCAACGGGCGACATCGCCGAGAATCCGCCCTTCCGGCACCAGCAGATGGGTAGGCTTGGAGTCAGCCGCGAGCACATCCAGCCAACTGGCGAGCCCGGCATTCTCGTAGGCAAACAGCGAGATCAGTTGCGCATCGGGTGCAGGAACGATCCCCAGACCTTGCAGGAATTGTCGCTGCACCTTGGGATCCTGCTGAAACTGCTGACGCCGCTCCAGCAAACCCCTTTCACGCAACAAGCCGCCAGTTCCAGGCTGAAATCCCGGAAAGAAAAAGTACTTCTGCACCGACTTGTACTTCACCGACGGCAGTCCGTGGCACCCGACCACCCAGTCTTCGGCACTGAGGTAGTCGAGGTTCATCCACAACGGCGGTTTTTCCCTTGCGGCCATGGCGTCCATGTAGACGCTTGGCAACTGGCAGGCAAACGCAGCGATCACCACGTCGGCCGCATCGGCCTCCTGCCACTCGGCTGGCCAGTGCCGGACTTCGACGCCCTGCTGCCATTGCTGATCGAGGCCGATGTCGATTTCGGGACAAATGCGTTCGAAAGCGCGCAGATCATCGACCCACAGTCGCACCGCCACTGCGTGCTCGCTGACCAGTTGTCGGGCCAGACGCCAGGTCACGCCGATGTCGCCGTAGTTGTCGACGACCGTACAAAAAATGTCCCAGCGGGTGTTCAGTTGCGGCATTCAAGGCTCCCGTTGGCAAAAGCACCGATTGTCCGCATAAATCCCTCCATGCAGAAGAGCCGACGACAATTAATCTTCGTGCGACAATCGACTCCCGCCCGCACTCATCCGCCAGGAGGCAGTCATGCCCTATCGTCCCAACCCGCGTCGCCCCTTGCCTGTTCAGCTTAGCGCGCTGCAATTGACCGGCAGCATTGCCTTGGGTGTGTGGCTGGGTTTCCTGGCCATCGCGCTGACATGCTGGCTCGCTTCTTTACTCTTCAGCCGTCAGTTGCAACCCGTGGCGGAGGCGGTGCAACAACTGAGCAAGCCTCCGGTGGCCGCCCAGCCACAGCCAGAACCTGAACCACAAAACCGCCTGTTCGAGCAGTACGAAGAAAACCTGCGCAAGAACGAGCAACAGGCACGCCTGGATCAGGCCCGTGGCAGCACACGCAATCTGTCGAACCCCAAATGCCAGTTCTGGCTGCAACAGGATCAGACGGCCCCTAGCGAAAAGAGCCGCGCCAATGTCCTGCAATTCTGCGATTGATCATGAATAAACAGACCGTTCACCAACTGATTCTCGACAAACTGCGCGTTGACCTCGACATCGCCGAACGCGCGGCGCTGACCGCTTACGAAACCGCGACCCACGAAGAGAACATCGCCGAAAACAAGTACGACACCCTGGGACTCGAGGCGTCGTACCTGGCGGCAGGCCAGGCGAAACGGGTCGAGGAGATTCGACAGTCACTGGCGCTGTGCCAGAACCTGACGCTGCGCGCGTATGACGTTCAACGAGGGATTGAAGTCGGCGCCCTGCTCGGTCTGGAGGATGAAAAGGGTCGCGAGCAATGGCTGTTTCTGGCGCCGGATGCGGCGGGCGTGAAAGTCGACGTGGTGGGCCAGCCGATTACCGTCATCACCCCCCGCTCGCCGCTGGGCAAAAGCCTGCTGGGCAAGTTCGAGGGTGACGAGGTGGAGATTCTGGTGGCGGGCACCCGGCAACAGTTTGCTGTCACCGAGGTGCTGTAGACAGGGACTTAATGGACGGGCAGTTCGACACCATCGAACAGCTCTTCCAGTTCCTGCTTGTTGTGGCACTGAATGGCCTTGGCCATGACTTCGCGGGTCAGGTGCGGCGCAAACTTCTCGATGAAGTCGCACATGAAGCCGCGCAGGAAGGTGCCGCGACGGAAACCGATCTTGGTCACGCTGGACTCGAACAGTTCGCTGGCATCGAGCACCACCAGGTCGTTATCCAGTTTGGTGTCGACCGCCATTTTCGCCACGATGCCAACACCCAGGCCCAGGCGCACGTAGGTTTTGATCACGTCGGCATCGGCAGCGGTGAACACCACTTTCGGCGTCAGGCCGCGGTGGCTGAAGGCTTCGTCGAGTTTCGAACGACCGGTGAAACCAAACACGTAGGTCACGATCGGGTATTCGGCCAGCGCTTCGAGAGTCAACTTCGGCAGCTTGGTCAGCGGGTGGCCCTGGGGCACGACCACGCAACGGTTCCAGCGGTAGCACGGCATCATCACCAGATCGCCGAACAGCTCCAGCGCTTCGGTGGCGATGGCGAAATCGACGGTGCCATCAGCGGCCATTTCGGCGATCTGCATCGGCGAACCCTGGTGCATGTGCAGCGCCACGTCCGGGTATTGCTTGATGAAATTGCTGATCACCGGCGGCAGTGCATAACGTGCCTGGGTGTGGGTGGTGGCGATCGACAGGGTGCCTTTCTTCTCGTTGGAGAATTCCTGGGCGATCTGCTTGATGCTTTCGACCTTGCGCAGAATCTCACCGGCAGTGGTGATGATGCGCTCGCCGGCCGGAGTGACGCGGGTCAGATGCTTGCCGCTGCGGGCGAACACTTCGACGCCCAGTTCGTCTTCCAGCAGACGGATTTGTTTACTGATGCCCGGTTGCGAGGTGTAGAGGCTTTGGGCTGTAGCGGAAACGTTGAGGTCGTGGTGCGCCACTTCCCAGATGTAGCGCAATTGTTGAAGCTTCATATGAATCCCTCAAAGCAGGTAGACGCCACGGGCATCAGCGACGGTATATAACTATATTAATGGTTTGAAGAATAAATCTAGAACTTTTTTATCAAAGTGCCATTATTCCTGCTTCAGCGATCCTCCCGACGCCGACGCTCCACCAGCGGCACCAGATAAACCGGTACCTTGGACAATTGCAGCAGCCGGGCTGCCGTTCGCCCCAAAGGCGTTTCCGCCCCGACCCCGTGGCTGTGACTTCCTACGATCAGCAAATCGACAGAGAGTTTCTGCACCTGATCGAGAATCACCTGTGACGGATCGCCCTGCAGCACCCGCACCGCGCGTATCCGCTGCAGGTCCTGCTCGCCCTCGTCCCCCAGCTCTTCACGAAAACTGTCGAGCACCCGCTGCTCGATATTGGCGATGACAGTTTTCAGACCCTGACTGTGAAATTCGTTCAACGCCTGTTCGTCGAGATAGCTCTGCAACACCGATTCGGCGAACAGCCCCATGGGTTCCACTGCGTGCACCACGTACAGGTCGGCATTGAACGTTCGCGCCATCGCCAGGGCATGCTGCATCACTAACGGTGCGTACAGACCCAGGTCAGTGGCGTACAGCATCGAACGAATCATATGACCTCCTCGCGTGCCAACATGGCGGAGATTTGATTCAGCTTAGCAGTGCCTTGGCGAGTACGACGTGCGACGCAACGTCTTGAACCACGTGGGCTTTAGACCGCCGGTTCGTTGCTGATGCCGTGGGGCACGTGACCGGTTGCCACAACCTCCCGGGCCAGCTCGCAGTGACCGGCCTGATCATCGAAAAACACATCGGCCGCAAAGGCTTCGAGGAACGCCGACTTGGTCAGTCCACCGAGAAACAGCGACTCGTCCAGACGAATGTCCCATTCGCGCAAGGTGCGGATCACCCGCTCGTGGGCCGGCGCCGAACGCGCGGTGACCAGGGCGGTGCGAATCGGGCACTCCTCATCGGAGAACTCGCGCTGCAACAGGTTGAGCGCCGCAAGAAAGCCCTTGAACGGTCCGCCGCGCAACGGTTCGCGAGCGGATTCACGCTCCTTGGCCTGGAAGGCTTCGAGGCCACCGGATTGATAGACGCGCTCCGACTCATCGGAAAACAGCACTGCGTCACCGTCGAAGGCAATACGCAATTCATCGCTGGCCGCGCGACTGGCGCCGCCGGACAGAATGGTCGCCGCCGCGAAACCGGCATCCAGCGCAGCGCGCACATCTTCGGCATGGGTGGAGAGAAACAGGTCGCAACCAAAAGCCTTCAGGTACGGATAAGGGCTGCGCCCGCCGACGAACGCCGCGCGGGAAATCGCCAGGCCGTAATGCCCAATGGAATTGAAAACGCGCAGGCCGGTGTCGGCGCTGTTGCGCGACACCAGAATCACCTCGACCCGGGCGCGACCGAGACGGCTGTTCAGGTTGAGCAGTTTTTCCACCAGCGGGAAGGCATCACCCGGCGCGAGGATTTCGTCTTCGTGTTCGATCTGATATTGGCGATAGGCTTCCACGCCACTCGACAGGTAGACCTTGTGACTCTCGCTCAGGTCGAACAGGGCACGGGACGAGATCGCCAGCACCAGTTTGTCATCGATGTTCTTGGCCATGCCTTTCCCCCAGTGCGACCGGTTTAAACGTTGCGCCGGTCGATAAAGCTCAATGTGCGATACAACGATTCGATTCGCGGCAACTCGCAGCCTGCCGCTTTCGCCGCCGCCAAAGGACGAGCGTAGATCGCCTCCAGCTCCAGCGGTCGCTTGTGCAGAAAGTCGTGGTACATGCTCGGCCAATAATCGGGCATTTTCTCGGTCATCATGAACAGGTATTCGGCGTAACCGGGTGGCATGTCGTGGCCGCAGGCCTTGGCGCCCTGCACCACTTCAGCCATCAGCGCCTGAATCAATGCGCGGCTGTCCGTGTCGGCCATCAACGGCGTGGTGCCGGCGCCGAGCAACACCGAAAGGCCGTTGTAGGGAATGTTCCACACCAGTTTCTGCCAGCGCGCCTGATGCAGGTTCGGCATCGCCTGGGAATCAAGACCGGCGGCGCGGAACAGGCTGGCGCCCTCTTCGACGATTGCCATGCGCGCCGCGTCATCCGCTGCCGGGCCGCTGTGATAGCCGACGTTCACTGCGCCCAGCGCCTGGTGGGTGATCTGGCCCGGCCGCTCGCGATGAACGCAAATCAGGCACAAGCCGCCCAGCAAATGCAGGGAATCGGGCAGCAACGCACGCAAACTGTCTTCGACGTCGAGGCCGTTTTGCAGCACCAGCACTTTCGCATCGGGCTTCGCCGCCTGAATGATCGACGGCGCCAGCCCGGCATTGCTGGTGGTCTTGGCGCCGACCAGCAGCCAGTCGCATGGCGGCATGTCTTCCGCTGACGAATAGGCCTGCACCGGGTTCAGCGCCAATGCGCCATGCACAGCACTGTCCACTTGCAAGCCGCGCTCGGCGACTGCGGAAAATTCACTGCGCAACAGAAAGTGCACATCGAACCCGGCCCGGGCCAGCATCACCCCGTAGAACCCTCCGATGGCGCCGGTGCCGATAATCCCCACCACCGGTTTGTTGACTGCTCCCATCATGGCAACTCCTCTGCAATTCGACCCAGCGCCTGCGCCACGGCTGCGTTCAACTCATCGGCATTCAGGCGCGTGTGCACAGCCCCAAAGAACTCGCCGTCACGCACCACAAACAGCGCCGGCAAATGAAAGACCTGATAACGCTCGACCAGTCCGCCGTTGTCACCGGCATCGATCCAGCACACGCGATCGACAGCCAGATCGAAACCCGGCAACACCTCACGGGCATAGCGGCAACTGGCGCAGCCGACGCTGGTAAAAACCACCAGCGAAACACCGCTCATCGCCAGCAGCCGTTGGTCGGCGTCGAAATCGGTCAGCAGCGATTCGACCACTATACTGGGGGAAACAATGTCAAATGGCCGACACAGGGAGTCTGTGCTCATGGGACGGTTTATTCCTCATCCGGATGATGTACCCGTTGAATTGACCTTGCTCACACCGGAGTGTATTTCGCGTCAACGGCTGCACACTATCAGCCTCGGCGGCATCGCTTGCAATTACCACCGCGCCTGGCGCCATGGGACCGCCTTGCAGGTTCGTATGCCGACCCTCAATGCCGACATCTGTTATCCGGGCTACGTGGCCTGGTGCCTGCGACGTAAAAAAGGTTATCTGGTGGGCATCGCCTTCACCGACGAACAGACGCTGTTCAGCGCGCGAATGGGTGAGCAGGTGTGTCAGATCGAACGCTATTGCCGACTCAACGACGCCCACGATGACCTCCAGGATATTCAGGCCCTGGCCCTGCAATGGGTCGAACAACACGCCGACGAGTTCTCCCACGACACCGTTCGCAAGGCTTTTGCGCAACCTGTGCTGGACTGAACAGCGACTTGCCCATTGTCTAGCAGGCGTCTAACGCGATAAGGTTCGGCTCCCCGACGCGCTTAAATCCGCTGTGCTCCGCCGCGCGGGGATCGCTGGCGGCCGGCACCCGTGACCTGACGAGTAAACGATGGCTGATTTACCGATCAACGACCTGAACGTCGCTTCCAACGAGACCCTGATCACTCCCGATCAGCTCAAGCGTGATATCCCTCTGAGCGACGCGGCCCTGCGCACCGTCACCAAGGGTCGCGAGGTCATCCGCAACATTCTCGATGGCACCGACCATCGTCTGTTCGTGGTGATCGGCCCCTGCTCGATCCACGACATCAAGGCTGCACATGAATATGCCGATCGCCTGAAGGTGCTGGCGGCAGAAGTCTCGGACACCCTGTATCTGGTCATGCGCGTGTATTTCGAGAAGCCACGGACCACCGTCGGCTGGAAAGGCCTGATCAACGACCCGTACCTGGATGACTCGTTCAAGATCCAGGACGGTCTGCACATCGGCCGCCAGTTGCTGCTGGATCTGGCCGAGAAAGGCCTGCCGACCGCCACCGAAGCCCTCGACCCGATCTCCCCGCAGTATCTGCAGGACCTGATCAGCTGGTCGGCCATCGGCGCACGGACCACCGAATCCCAGACCCACCGCGAGATGGCTTCCGGCCTGTCCTCGGCGGTCGGCTTCAAGAACGGCACCGACGGCGGCCTGACCGTGGCGATCAACGCCTTGCAGTCGGTTTCCAGCCCGCACCGCTTCCTGGGTATCAACCAGGAAGGTGGCGTGTCGATCGTCACCACCAAGGGCAACGCCTACGGTCACGTGGTGCTGCGCGGCGGCAACGGCAAGCCGAACTATGATTCGGTCAGCGTCGCCCTGTGCGAGCAGGCGCTGAACAAGGCGAAGATCAAGCCGAACATCATGGTCGATTGCAGCCACGCCAACTCCAACAAGGATCCGGCCCTGCAACCGCTGGTGATGGAGAACGTTGCCAACCAGATCCTCGAAGGCAACCAGTCGATTATCGGCCTGATGGTCGAAAGTCACCTGAACTGGGGCTGCCAGGCCATCCCGAAAGACCTCGCCGACCTGCAATACGGCGTGTCGATCACCGATGCCTGCATCGACTGGTCCGCTACCGAAAACACCTTGCGCAGCATGCACGCCAAGCTCAAGGATGTTCTGCCGAAACGTCAGCGCAGTTGACAGCCGTTTCGCAGGCATAAAAAAACGCCGGGCATTGCCCGGCGTTTTTGTGTGTGCGGTGAGGTCAGTCAGATCTTGGCGGTGCGCCGCTGATGACGCTCCATGTAGCGCTCCACGTAGGAGCACGATGGAATGACCGTGTAGCCCATTTCGTCAGCGTACTGCAACGCCCGTTCGGTCAGGGCTGCCGCGATGCCTCGGCCACGCAAGGCGTTGGGCACGAAGGTGCGATAGATATCCAGGGTCTGTTTCCCCAGATCCATATAGGTCAGGTAGGCACGATGACCGTCCACATTGGTCTCGAACTGATGACCAGCCTGGTCATGGTGGATGGACAACGCCTCGCTCATCACTACTCCTCGCGGGTCTCGAATTCTGACCCCTACCTTACCGATGTTTTCCCGGCGAAGGAACATCTACGCCACCCCGTGCCTGATGGACACCGAGAAGAACTGCACCGATCTCGCGCAACCCGAGCACGTATCAAATAGTAGGCACCATTGGCGAAAATGCTCAAGGTACGCTCGTCTTCATGCGGATTGAGGGGCAATTCCAGTGGACTCAGGGCCGGTTCGGGAGACGATCTTCCCGAGCCGGAAGGCTGAACATCGCCGGATGTTGAGACTTAAGACGAGCCCCCTGTTTTAAAGTCACCTCAACATGGACAAAGATATGCGAGGCACTGCGCAGATTCGCAACAAAAGTGTGGACGAATCCATATAGACAGACTTCGGCCACTACCTGCAAAACAGCGCACAGCAACGGGAACTTTTTCTCATTAACTCGCTCATCTCGGGGCTTACAGCTGGATATTTTTTATACAGCCCAGTTAAAAGTTGCTCGAAAAAGAATCAACGCCTACAATTTTTTTTGCTTCTTGCCTTACGTCAGTTTACTTACTACAAGTAATGGGTAGTATGTACGCCGGCTATTTCCTCAATCGGAGGAGACAGCCACTTAATTGAAAGTCCTTGAAGGGGAACACGATGAACAACGTTCTGAAATTCTCTGCTCTGGCTCTGGCCGCAGTTCTGGCTACCGGTTGCAGCAGCGCATCGAAAGAAACCGAAGCACGTCTGACCGCTACTGAAGACGCAGCTGCTCGCGCCCAGGCTCGTGCAGACGAAGCTTACCGTAAAGCTGATGAAGCTCTGGCTGCTGCTCAAAAAGCACAACAGACTGCTGACGAAGCTAACGAGCGTGCTCTGCGCATGCTGGAAAAAGCTAGCCGCAAGTAATAGTCCTTCGGGATTGTTATCAAGCCGACCCGTTTTTCGGGTCGGCTTTTTTGTGCCTGCAGTTTTCTGCGGGCAATAAAAAACCCGCCGCGGTGCAAGCCTCGGCGGGTTTTGTCTTTCAGCTTATTGCTGCAGGTCGATCGGTGCGCTGGAGACCATCGGCGCCGAGGTGTTCGGTGTGCCGATTTCGGTTGGCAGGCCATCTTCGGCCGCCACCACATCACGCACCACATCCCAGTTCATACGCAGGTTGTTGGTGATGTCTTCGCGCTTGAGCATCGCGTTGATCACGGCGGTGTGCTTGTCGACCACCGACGGGTTGCCCTTGTCATCGATCGGCGTGTGCGCCTCCAGGTAGATCTTGCCGCCACTGCGACCGAACTTGTAGGCGTCGTTGAGGATTCGTACCGAAGTTCCGACCGGTACCATACTGGCCATCTCCAGCACGTTGTTGTTGAACATGCGGAAGCAGCCATGACTGGTGCGCATGCCGATACCGAACTTCTTGTTCGAGCCGTGGATCAGGTAACCCGGCGTACCCAGGGTGAACTTGAACGGCCCCAGCGGGTTGTCCGGACCGGCCGGCACCACGTTCGGCAATGGATCGCCATCGGCGGCGTGTTCAGCCTTGATCGAAGCTGGCGGTGTCCAGGTCGGATTCGGCGTCTTCGCGGTGATCGTGGTGTGGGCGATCGGCGAGCCCCAGCCTTCGCGACCGATACCCAGCGGGAAGGTGTACACCACGTTCCGGCCTTTCGGGTAGTAGTAGAGGCGATATTCAGCCAGGTTGATCACGATGCCTTCACGCGGGCCCGGCGGCAGAATGAAGCGGGTCGGCAGAACGATTTCGGTGCCGGCGCCCGGCAACCAGGCATCGACGCCCGGGTTGGCCGCGACCATTTCCGAATAACCCAGATCGTAGGTGGTGCCCAGATCGGCAAAGGTATCTTCGTACTTGGCCTTGATCACTTGCACCTGGCCGATGATGTCCTCACCCGGCGGTGGCAGGGGAAACTCCAGTGCGGCAACGGGACCGGCCACACAGAGGGCGGCAAGAGACAGGCAGCGGGTGACGGCAGGAAAACGCGGCAACATCCGGAGAATCCTTCGCAAGATCGACAAGGTCATAAGAACGCGATTGTACACCGCGCCCAGGGAATTCGGGGAGATGCGCCGATGGGCTGGCAGAACTCTTCATGATTGAAGCGCCGCAGGCTACGACTGCGATCGGAAGATACTGGCGCTCAAAGCTCGAAACGCAACTCGGGCCAGATCGGCGAGGTGCCACGCTTCTGCGATTCGAGGATCGCCCGGCACAGCGAACACAGGCGCTGGTCCTGAAACACCCGGCGATCGACGCTTGACCAGCGCGGTTGCGCCGGCAGCAGACTGCCGCACAAGGTTCGATCCGCCGAACCACCGAGTTCCAGCTGACGGGTCACCAGATGCACCCGCACTTCCTGGCAGGCGAACAGATCCAGCTGTTCGTCAGGCTCGATCAGTTGGTAGGCGAACAAGGACCAGGCAGGACGCGGCATCGGGGGCTCCAAATAAGGGGGCGCCACATTAGCCGAAAGCCTGCCGCTAGAAAAGCCTCATAACAGCGGTTTTAGCGTCGGCCAGACATTTTCCAGCAACTTGCCCTGAGCCCCGGCCGCCGGGTGCAGACCGTCGGCCTGCATCAAGTCCGGATGCCCGCCCACGCCGTCGAGGAAAAACGGCACCAGCGGGATTTTTTTCTCCTCGGCGAGTTTGCCGTAGACCTCGGCGAAGGCATCGGTGTAGCGCTTGCCGTAATTGGGTGGCAACTGCATGCCGAGCAGCAGCACCTTGGCACCGCTTTGACGGGAGCTGTCGATCATCGAAGCAAGATTTTGTTGCAATTGCGTCGGCGGCATTCCGCGCAGGCCATCGTTGCCGCCCAATTCGAGGATCACCAGTTCCGGCTTGTGCTCTGCAAGCAGCGCCGGCAGCCGCGCCTGGCCTCCGGCACTGGTGTCACCGCTGATGGACGCATTGACCACTTTGTCGTCAAAACCTTCGCTCTTGAGCCGCTGTTCGAGCAACGACACCCACCCCAGCCGGGTATCCAGTCCGAAACCGGCGCTGATACTATCGCCAACGATCAGGACTGTACCCGCCGCTGCGTTCTGGGCCATGCACATCAAGGCCAGGCCAGCACTCAAAAACCACACACGCATCGGATTCTCCATGGGCGCAAGCATTCTCACCGCGAAGAACCTTAGCAAAGTGGTTCCCAGCGCGGAAGGTGAACTGACCATCCTGCACGAACTCAGCCTGGAACTGAACAAGGGCGACAGCCTGGCCATCGTCGGCGCGTCCGGTTCCGGCAAATCCACCCTGCTCGGCCTGCTCGCCGGCCTCGATCTGCCAAGCAGCGGCGAAGTGACGCTCGCCGGGCAAGGACTGAGCCATCTCGACGAAGACCAGCGCGCGCGCATTCGCGCCGAACACGTGGGTTTCGTCTTTCAATCTTTCCAGCTGCTCGACAGTCTCAACGCGCTGGAAAACGTCATGCTGCCGCTGGAGCTCGACGGCCGCAAAGACGCCCGAAGCCGCGCCACTGAGTTACTGCAACGGGTCGGCCTCGGCCAGCGCCTGACTCACTCGCCGCGCCAGCTCTCCGGCGGCGAACAACAGCGTGTCGCCATTGCCCGGGCCTTTGCTGCCGAGCCGGACGTGCTGTTCGCCGACGAACCCACCGGCAACCTCGACAGCCACACCGGCGAGCGCATCAGTGACTTGCTGTTCGAATTGAACAAGGAACGCGGCACCACCCTGGTGCTGGTGACCCACGATGAACGCCTGGCCCATCGTTGCCGGCGTCTGATCCGTCTTGAAGCCGGCCTGTTGGTCGCCCCTCTGGAGCCTTGATGGCACGTCTGCCGCTGTTGCGTCTGTTCAGTCTCGCCCTGCGCCAACTGATGCGCGATGCCCGCGCCGGTGAACTGCGGGTGCTGTTTTTCGCCTTGGTCGTGGCGGTCGCGGCGAGTACCGCGATCGGCTATTTCGGTGCCCGCCTCAACGGCGCGATGATGCTGCGTGCCACCGAGTTTTTAGGCGCCGACCTGTCGCTCGAAGGCAGCTCGCCGGCCCGCCCGGAACAGATCCGGAGCGGCACCGAGCTGCGTCTGGATCATGCGCAGGTGGTGGAATTTTCCAGCGTCATTGCCACGGACAACGGCATTCAGCTTTCCAGTATCAAAGCTGTCGACCGCGCCTATCCGCTGCGCGGCGAGCTGAAAAGCGCCCCCGCTCCCTTCGCGACAGAGGAAGCCGGTGGCGAGCCGCAGCCCGGTGAAGCCTGGGTCGAAGCGCGCCTGCTGACGGCGCTGGACTTGAAGATCGGCGACAGCATCGACGTCGGCATGAAGACGCTGAAACTGACGCGAGTGCTGACTTACGAACCGGATCGCGCTGGCAATTTCTACAGCCTGACGCCACGAGTACTGATCAACCTTGACGATCTCGCCGCGACCGGCGTGGTGCAACCCGGCAGCCGGGTGAGTTACCGCGAACTCTGGCGCGGTGAACCGCAGGCGCTGGAAACCTATCGCCAACTGATCAAACCGGGGCTCGCCGCCAACCAGCGGATTCAGGATGCCCGCGACGGCAACCGGCAGATCGGCGGCGCGCTGGGCAAGGCCGAACGCTATTTGAACATGGCCAGTCTGGTGGCCGTGCTTCTGGCCGGTGTCGCGGTGGCGCTATCGGCCAACCGCTTTGCCAGCCGGCGTTTCGATGCCAGCGCCCTGCTGCGCTGCCTGGGCCTGTCGCGCCGGGAAACCCTGGTGCTGTTCAGTCTGCAACTGACTGTGCTCGGCCTGCTCGCCAGCCTCAGCGGTGCCCTGCTCGGCTGGCTCGCGCAATTGGGATTGTTCGCGCTGCTGCATGATCTGCTGCCGACCGACGTACCGCCGGGTGGCTTGCTGCCGGCGCTGGCCGGAATCGGTACCGGGCTGGTGGCGCTGGCCGGTTTCGCCCTGCCACCGCTCGCCGCACTGGGCCGCGTGCCGCCGTTGCGGGTCTTGCGCCGGGACATGCTGCCGATTCCATCGAGTACCTGGATGGTCTATGGCGCAGCACTCGGTGCGCTTGGGCTGATCATGTGGCGCCTGAGTCTGGACCTGCTGCTGACGTTCGCCCTGCTCGGCGGCGGTGTGGTCGCCGCGCTGGTGCTCGGCGGCTTGCTGCTGTTGCTGCTGCAAAGCCTGCGTCGTCTGCTGGCGCGCGCGTCCTTGCCCTGGCGTCTCGGGTTGGGTCAGTTGTTGCGTCATCCTTTGGCGGCCGCCGGCCAGTCATTGGCCTTCGGGCTGATTCTGCTGTCGATGGCGTTGATCGCCTTGCTGCGTGGCGAACTGCTCGACACCTGGCAAAACCAGCTGCCGAAAAACGCGCCGAACTACTTCGCCCTGAACATCCTGCCGGCCGACAAACAGGCCTTCACCGATCACCTGATCAATGTCTCGGCCCAGGCCGCGCCGTTGTATCCGGTGGTGCCGGGACGGCTGATCAGCATCAATGGCGAAGCGGTGCAGCAGATCGTCAGCAAGGACTCGGCCGGCGACCGCGCCATCCAGCGTGACCTGAGCCTGACATGGGCGGCCGACCTGCCGGCGGGCAACAAGATCACTGCCGGTTCGTGGTGGACCGGCCAACCTTCGGATGACATCCCGGGCGTTTCGGTGGAAGGCAAGGTGGCCGAGAGTCTCAAGCTCAAGCTGGGCGATCACATGATATTCAGCGTGGGCGGGGTCAATCGCGAAGCCAAGGTCACCAGCCTGCGGGAGATCAACTGGGACAACTTCCAGCCGAACTTCTTCATGATCTTCCAGCCCGGCACCCTGAAGGATCTGCCAGCCACCTACCTGACCAGTTTCTATCTGGCGCCCGGTCACGATCAGCAGATTGTCGAGCTGTCGCGAGCGTTCCCGGCGGTGACCATCCTGCAGGTCGAAGCCTTGCTCGAACAGCTGCGCAGCATCCTCGCCCAGGTCACCCTGGCGGTGGAGTATGTGTTGTTGTTTGTGTTGGCGGCGGGGATGGCGGTGCTGTTTTCAGGGTTGCAGGCAACGCTGGATGAACGCATTCGCCAGGGCGCGCTGTTGCGTGCGCTGGGGGCGGAGCGGCAGTTGCTGATCAAGGCACGACGGATCGAGTTCGGCTTGCTCGGCGCGGTCAGCGGATTGCTCGCGGCGATCGGTTCGGAAGTGGTGAGCCTGGTGCTGTATCGCTTCGCCTTCGACCTGCCATGGCACCCCCATCCATGGTTGCTGCTGTTGCCGTTGATCGGCGCGGCGCTGATTGGTGGTGCCGGTGTGTTCGGCACGCGGCGTGCGCTCAACGCCAGCCCGCTGACAGTGTTGCGCGAGGGTTGATAGACTCCAGCCGTCTTGATCAAAAGAAGTTGCCATGAGCCGTTATCGTCCTCCCCGCACCGCCGGTACCGCGCTGATCACCCCCGAAGGTGAAGCGCGGATGCGTGCCGAACTTCATGAACTGTGGCATGTGCGCCGACCGCAGGTGACGCAGTCGGTCAGCGAAGCGGCGGCTCAGGGTGATCGTTCGGAAAATGCCGAGTACACCTACGGCAAAAAGATGCTGCGCGAGATCGACAGCCGCGTGCGTTTTCTCACCAAACGCCTTGAGGCGTTGAAAGTGGTCAGCGAAAAACCCAGTGATCCGAACAAGGTCTATTTCGGCGCGTGGGTGACCATCGAAGACGAGGACGGCAAACAGTCGCGCTATCGCATCGTCGGCCCGGACGAACTGGACCTGAAACTCGGTCTGATCAGCATCGACTCGCCACTGGCCCGCGCCCTGATCGGCAAGGCGCTGGATGCTGAAGTGCGGGTACAGACGCCGACCGGCGAACAGTTCGTCTACATCGTGGCGATCGAGTATCCCTGACGCTCAGCGCCGGGTGATCAGGCCCTGACGTGCGACGCGGGTCAGTTGGCGAATCATTTCCGGCGCTTCCTCAGGGCTCGGAGCCTGAATCACCGCCAGATCGAAACTGTCATCGGCAAAACGCGCCAGCGACTCACCGTCTTCAACGAACTGGATCAGGAATGCGGCAGGACCGCCGCTGCGGCGTGGCCAGCCATCGAGATAACGCAACAGCGTCGGCTGATGTTTGCCGCCAAGCAGGATTTTTGGATTGCGCTGGGTGACGTGTGCCGTGATCGGCGCGGGACGTGCTGGAGGGCGTAGTGCATTCATCGTGTCGTGTCTCTGCCTCAAAAGTCTGCATGGCAGGTGAGAGGCAACACCGAACCAGCGCTTTAGCGGTATTTCGAAGCCCTGTTCCGGCTTCTGACGGCAACTGAAGAAGAGTCACCTGGCGCCCCGCAAGTAGCTGTTTAAATCGGCGCATGAGCGGCATCCTAGAGAACGTGACCGGCCAGTGTCAAGAATCGACCGCAACAAAAAAAGGCCCGCACAATGCGGGCCTTTTGCTTGAGCCAGAGCCTTCAACCGGCGATGGCGCGATCCACCGAGAGCTTGCCGGCACCTTCGATCAGCACCGCGAGGCTGCCACCGAGCAGGGCCAGGGCGAACTCGTAACCGTTGTTGGCCATGAACAGACCGTTGCTGATGTGTACGGTGAAGATCGCCACCAGCGACAGGAAGGTCAGACCCAGTGCCGCCGGGCGAACCAGCAGGCCGATGATCAGTGCCAGACCTGCGAAGAACTCGGTACCGCCGGCCAGGGTGGCCATCAGGTAACCCGGGGTCAGGCCGATGCTTTCCATGTATTGCGCGGTGCCTGCCAGACCGTAGCCACCGAACAGGCCGAAGAGTTTCTGCGAGCCGTGGGCGGCGAAGATCACGCCGACGGCAATGCGCAGAATGGTCAGACCGTAGCCGGCGCGGGTGAACAGAACCTTGTTGATCAGAGAGCTCATGTTGCGTTTCCTTGTAATCAGAAGTGTTTGTTGGTTGGCCGCTATATTAATCAGTTATTTTCATGTTAAAAGCGCAAAAATTCCGCCATAACAATCAATTTACTTGATCATTTACGTGAGACAACTTTCTGCCCCCCGGGCTCCAACGACTCCCGCTCCCGGTCGAACGCCAAGTAATACTTGTTCACGCTATTAACATAGCTGACGGCGCCCATTCCCACCTGCTCCATGGCGATGCGCTCGACCTGAAAGAACCACTGGTTGGGATTCAGGCCGCGACGCCGCGCCTCGGCACGCATGCCCTGCACCCGCTCCGGGCCGATGTTGTAAGCGGCCAGGGTGAACGCCATGCGTTCACGCTCGTTGAGCTTGGGGCTGTTGAAGAACTTGCGGCGGATCATCGCCAGGTACTTGGCCCCGGCCTGCACATTCGCATCGAGATTCTGGATATTGTTGACGCCGACTCGCTGTGCCGCCGACGGGGTGATCTGCATCAGCCCGGTCGGCCCGCTGCCGCTGCGCGCGTTGGGCTGCAGCGCCGATTCCTTGAACGCCAGCGCCGCCAGGTTGAGCCAGTCCATGTTTTGCGCTTCGGCGTGTTTCTGCAGGGTCGGGCGCAGTTTTTCCAGACGCTGACGGTCAGCCTTGGCCAACGGATAGTGCACTTGATAGAGACGGCGGTAGATCCGCAGAAACGCTGCATCTTCGTTCGAGGGCTTTTTGTAGCCGGTCAGGAAGCGGTCGATGCTGGCACGCAACATCGACGCATCACGGCGCACGAACCAGTATTCCTCGCCCGGTTCGCTGATCATCACCTGACGGTCGAAACGCAGCTTGGGCAGGATCTTGCCCCACCGCTCGGCAATCGGTTGCTCGACGATAGTCAGGTGGAAGATCCCGCCCTGAACCATTTCCAGCACATCCTCGACCGCCAGCGTCGGATCGACCCATTCGATCTTGATCGGCGCCAGTTTGTGCAGCGCCAGTTTCTGGTTGAGCTGGCTGACCGCCTCCCCCGCCGCACTGCCGGTGGGCAATGCCAGGGTTTTGCCGGCCAGTTGCTCGACCTTGGTGTAGCGCTTTTCACCCTTGATGCCGACCAGCACCAGCGGCACGTTGCTGGCGATCGGCTCGCTGCTGGCAACCGCGTGGCCCGGTTGCAGCTCGAGCAGTTCGCCCGGCGCCACAAGATCGCCTTCGCCACGCTGCAGCGCGCCGAGCAATTGATCCTTGGCTTTGGGGATGATCTTGAGGGTGATTTCCTGGCCGTCGCGGGCGTGGCCATTGAGGTATTGCTCGAAGGCGCGCAGCCGGTGGTATTCGATGCCGATGGCTTGGCCCTGGACTTCGCCGGAGCTGTTGCGGCTCTGGTTGACCAGCACCCGCAGCACGCGGCTGCTGCGGATTTCGGTCAGGTCGCGAACCTTGGCCGCCGGCACGGCTTGCAGCGGTCCGGGCAGCCGCGCGACCGCCGTCATCGGCAGCAGCAGCGAACCACACAGCAGGAGCAAAACCGAGGGACGAACCATCCACTCTCCGGAAAGAATACGGGGCGTTTTCACCGCCGAGCGGTCGTAAAACACCGACAAAAACAGAGCGCCTGGAGCGCTGATAAAGTGCGAGAGACTGGCACAGTGATGGCAATTCTACCAACCCGGCCTGCCACGCGGCCTCAACAGACAGCCATAAGCCGTTGTAGTTCTTGGCTTTTCTTATAAATCTACAGCTCTGATATGCTTTCCGGCCTTCGGCCCGAGGTAGCACCATGCAACTCATCGATATCGGCGTCAACCTGACCAACCCCAGTTTCGCCGACAAACACCAGGCCGTGCTCGATCGCGCCTACGCTGCCGGGGTCTGCCAACTGGTGCTGACCGGCACCAGCGTCGAGGGCAGCGAACAGGCGCTGGAACTGTGCCAGCAACTGGATCCGGACGGTCAGCGACTGTTTGCCACCGCCGGCATTCACCCGCATTCGGCCAGTGACTGGAACGCCGACAGCGCGCGGCGTCTGCGCAGCCTGCTGCAGGAGTCGAACGTGGTGGCGGTGGGTGAATGCGGACTGGATTTCAACCGCGATTTCTCGCCGCGCCCGCAGCAGGAAAAAGTCCTCGAAGAGCATCTGGCGCTGGCTGCCGAACTGCAACTGCCGGTGTTCCTGCATGAACGTGATGCAAGCCAGCGCCTGCTGGAAATCCTCCGTGACTTCCGCGATCAGTTGCCGGCCGCCGTGGTGCATTGCTTTACCGGCGAACAGAAAGCGCTGTTCAGTTACCTCGACCTGGACCTGCACATCGGCATCACCGGCTGGATCTGCGACGAGCGTCGCGGCACCCATTTGCATCCGCTGGTGAAGGAGATCAAGCGCGGTCGCCTGATGCTCGAAAGCGATGCGCCGTATCTGCTGCCGCGCACACTGCGGCCAAAGCCGAAAAACGGGCGCAACGAACCGGCATATCTGACCGAAGTGCTGCGTGAAGTGGCGTTGCATCGAGGCGAGACCGAAGCAGACCTGGCCACCCACACAACCGCGTGCGCACGGGCGTTCTACGGTTTACCTGACCTGCCCTGAAAGAGGCAGATGCATCGGTTGTTGATGCACATCAAGAACCGGGCACCTGGGTAGCGGCACAATAATGGCACCTTGCCAAAACTGTTTCCGCTATCAGAGAAGACCTCCATGGGTGCCTGGCTTAGCAATATCTCGCTGAAATACAAATTCTGGGCGGTCAACGCGGTCGCCTTTGTCACCACCCTGTTGCTGGTGCTGTACGCCGTACAGCTCGAACAACAGGCCCGCAGCCACGCCGCGCAAACCGCGGCCCAGGCCCAGGCGCAATTGCTGAAAGCCTGGCCGGCCGGACAGGCGCTGCCCAAATCTGATCAGGTGCTGACTTTCAAACGCGGGGAAGCGCCGCGCCTCAACGATCAGCCGCTACTGGAGATTACCGACAGCAGCGGCTGGATCGAGATCAGTCACTTGCCGTTGTTCGGCGAAAATCCGCTGCTCGGCGCCGAAGTCTTCAGCCGTGCCGATGGCCAGCAGGTCGCCGTGATCGCCTACGCCCCCAGCCTCAGCCAGGTCTTCAGCGAGCGCTTCGCCAACTACGCGGTGGCGGTGTTCATCCTGATGCTGGCGATGCTTGGCGCTTCACAGTTGTTGATCCGTTTCCTGCTCAGCCAGCTCAACACGCTCAAGGACGTGATGCTGCATGTAGAGAAAACCGGCGACCTCGCCGCCCGGGTGCCGCTGGCCTGCAAGGATGAAGTCGGTCAGATGGCCAACGCGTTCAATGCGATGCAGGCCGGTTATCAGCGCGTGGTGACTACCGTGGCCAACACTGCCCGACAACTGGACGTCGGCGCGGCGCGACTGGCGTCGAGCATGAACGAAGTCCGTCACGGCATGCTCGGCCAGCAAAGTGAAACCGATCAGGCCGCCACGGCGATCAACGAAATGACCGCCACCGTCTACCACATCGCCCAGCACGCCGGCGCCACTCGCGATCTGTCGCAGACCGCCGATGGTCTGGCCGGCAGTGGCCAGCAAGTGGTGAGCCGGGTGCAGACTTCGATTGCCGGCCTGTCCAGCGGCGTGCAGCAGACCGCCGAGATGATCCAGCGTCTGGCCGAGGACAGCCAGAAGATCAACGGCGTGGTCAGCGTGATCCACAGCATCGCCGAACAGACCAATTTGCTGGCACTCAATGCCGCCATCGAAGCGGCCCGTGCCGGGGAGATGGGTCGCGGGTTCGCGGTAGTCGCCGACGAGGTACGCAACCTCGCCAAACGTGTGCAGACCTCCACCGATGAAATCACCACCATGGTCTCGGCGTTGCAGGCTGGCACCCGTGATGCGGTGGACTTCATGCAGGAGAGTTCGTACAAGGCCGACGACTGCGTGCAGCAGGCGCAGGAGGCCGGTGAAGCGCTGGCGGAAATCACCGGAGCGGTAGCGCAAATGCGCGAGAGCAACACGCAAATTGCGGTGGCGGCGGAACAGCAAAGTCAGGTGGCCGAGGAGATGAACCGCGCGGTGGTGAGCATTCGTGATGTGACCGAAAACACCGTGCAACAGACCGTGGATTCGGCGACCACCAGTAACGAGTTAGCGACGCTGGCCGGGGAACTCAACAAGGCGATTGGGCAGTTGAAACTTTAAGGGGCCTCATCGCGGGCAAGCCCGCTCCCA